>JBAZKV010000015.1 GCA_041650635.1 Candidatus Margulisiibacteriota bacterium
CGGGGCAACAAGGATAAAGCCTATTAGCCTGCGGTCGCGCAGCAGCTGTATGAACTCTTTTTTCATCAGATGGAACAGCCTGTGGTCAAAGATCATTTCTTAATCCAGCCTTTTCTTGAACTGCCTGGAGGCCAGCATCATCATCAGGACCCCGAACCCTATCAAAAGAAGCGTGTCAAACCACAGGTATTCTATGCCTATGCCCTTCAAAAATATGCCTCTAAGAATGGTCAGGAAATACCTGGCCGGCACAAAATAGGTAGTCAGCTGTATTATTTTGGGCATGCTCTCTATCGGGAACACGAACCCCGATAAAAGGATGGAAGGCAGCATGGTGGTCATGGCCCCCATTATTATGGCGTTCTCCTGTTTTTTGGCAACGGTGGAAATGAACAGACCCAGGCCCAGAGATCCAAAGATGAAGATTATTGACTCCAGCAGCAGCAAAAACACGCTGCCCCTTATCGGCACTTTGAAGAACAGAACGCTGACAAGCACGCAGAGAAGAACATCGCAGAGCCCGATAAGAACATAAGGCATCATTTTGCCTGCCATTATCTCCATGGGCCTGATAGAGGTGGCTATGAGCTGCTCCATGGTGCCTCGGGTCTTTTCGCTCACGATAGAAAGCGAGGTGATGAGGGCTGACAGTATCATCAGGACCATCGCTATTATGCCGGGGACCAGAAAATTCATGCTTTTCAGCTCCGGGTTGTACCAGATCCTTGGATGGGCCTCTATCGGCAGGAGCTGACCTTTTGGCGTCATCTGGGACCTAGAATAGTATTTGAGCAGGATATCCTTAGAATAGTCCTGCAGAATGGTGTTGACATAGCTGACCGCCATGAGAGAAGTATTGGAATCGGAGCCGTCTACCACTATCTGAAGATCGGCCCCTCTTCCTGAATTGACCCTGCCGGCAAACCCCGGGCCAAAGTTGAGAGCCATCTTGATCTTTCCCGAGAGGAAAAACTTTTCCTCCTCCTTAAAATTGCTGACATAACCGACAAGATCAAAATAACCGGATGAAACGAATTTTCTGGTTATCTGTCTGGTCATGGGGGAATTGTCCAGGTCTCTAACCGCCATGGGGATGTTGCGTATGTCAAAGGTAAGAGCATAGGCGTAAAGCACCAGCATCACCACAGGCAGCGCAAATGTAAGCAGAAGGGTCCTGCGGTCCCTTATAATGTGCAGGAACTCCTTGCGTGCTATGGCCAGGGACCTGCTTCTATAGAGCTTTTGCAGCATCCGTCCTTCCTCCTACCAGAGAAACAAAGACATCCTCGAGGCTGCTTCTGCCGGCTGTCTTCTTCAGCTGCATCGGGCTTCCCCGAGCTATTATCCTTCCGTCGGATATCAGGGCAATATTGTTGCAGTGCTCCGCCTCGTCCATAAAATGGGTGGTAACAAGGACGGTCGTGCCCTTTTCCGAAAGGGTGTAGATCAGATGCCAGAAATTCCTCCTTGATATTGGGTCCACTCCCGAGGTCGGCTCATCCAGAAAAAGGATGTCGGGATCATGCACTGTGGCGCATCCAAGCGCGAGGCGCTGCTTCCATCCTCCCGACAGATTTGAAGCCAGCTCGTCCTGACGGCCTTTAAGCCCGGCCATCTTGATCAATTCTTTCTTTCTTGATGCCCGTACGGCTGCCGGAGTTTGATAAACACCGGCAAAAAAATCAAGGTTCTCCGATACCGTAAGATCTTCGTAGAGAGAGAATTTTTGGGACATATAACCTATTCTCTGGCTGATCTTTTCGCTGTCTTTTGTAATGTCAAACCCGGCAACAGAGCCAGTCCCCGATGTCGGGACAAGTATCCCGCAAAGCATCCGTATCGTGGTCGACTTTCCAGCGCCGTTGGGGCCCAGAAAGCCGAATATCTCTCCTTTTTTCACGGCAAAGCTAATGGCATCCACCGCCGTAAAAGAGCCGAATTTTTTGGTCAGCCTGTCTACCGTTATTGAATATTCCATGTTACTTTTTCAGCATCCACACGAACACATCCTCCAGGCTGGGAGCAATGGCCCGCAGCTGGTGTCCCGATCGTCCGGCAGCCGTCAGCAGGTCCGATATTCTGCTGATATCAGTCTCAGTCCGGCTCGAAGCTATATGCAGCCTGTCGCCAAACACTTCAAGATCGAACTTGCCATAAAGTTCTCTGGCGGTCTGCCTGATATCCGGAGAGACAATCTCTATCACGCTCCTGTTCATGCACTTCTTAATATTGGCAGGAGTATCGCAGACCATCAGCTTTCCCAGGTGCATCAGCGCGGCTCGGGAGCATTTTTCGGCCTCGTCCATGTAAGGAGTGGTCACAAAAACCGTCATTTCCGGCACCAGCGACTTTATGATCTGCCAGAATTCCCTTCTGGACACGGGGTCAACTCCGGTGGTGGGCTCGTCAAGAAAAAGTATCTTGGGCTTATGTATAAGCGTGCAGGCCAGGGCAAGCTTCTGCTTCATCCCGCCAGAGAGGTCCCCCGCCGCCCGGTCTTTGTACCTTTCAAGCCTGCTAAAAGAATAGAGTTCTTTTTTTTTGCTCTGTCTGTCCCGGCCGAATACTCCGTGGATGTCGGCAAAAAAATCCAGATTCTCTTCGACCGTCAGGTCCGGATACAGGCTGAACTTTTGCGACATATAACCAAGCAGGTCCTTTATCTTTTCTCCCTGCTTTTCAATATCAAGTCCAAAGACCTTAGCCCTTCCTTCATCCGGGCTCAGTAGTGCACACAACAGCCTTATAAGGGTGGTTTTGCCTGCGCCGTCAGGCCCCAGAAGGCCGAATATTTCTCCGCTATTTACCTCAAGGCTGAGAGAATCAAGCACAGTGTTCTTTGCGAACTTTTTTGTGAGGCCCTCGGCCTTAATTGCGTACATTATCTCTTGATGACGATCTCGGCATCGGCGGGCATACCGGGCTTAAGCTTGAGTTCGGGATTTGGTATCTTTATCTTCACGGAATAGACCTGATTAACCCTTTCTTCCTTTGTCTGGATGTTCTTTGGCGTAAACTCAGCTTTGTTCGAAATGCGGATCACAACACCTTCGAACTTTTGTCCGGGAAACGAATCCACATGTATCAGAGCCCTGTCTCCCAGATCTATCCTTCCCACCTGAGCTTCCGGAACATACACCTCAAGCTCAAGGACGGTAAGGTCGGCCATGGTTATTATGGTACCGCCCTGGCTTATCAGTTCCCCGGGTTCAACCGCCTTGGTGAGAACTGTTCCGGGTACCGTCGCCATGATCCTGGCGTTGTCCAGCATCACTTGGGACGAATCGAGCATCGCCTTTGCCTGTATGCGGGCCGAACTTGCGTCATCATACTGCTGTTTGCTGGCCATCGCTTCGGCAAAAAGCTTGGCGATCCTTTGGTAGCTGGATTCAGCAAGGTCCGCTCTGGCTTTTGCCGCATCATATTGGGCTTTGATCTCCGGAACATCTATGAGAGCTATAGGGTCCCCGGCTTTTACTAAGGAGCCTTCATCCACATATCTGGCAAGGACCCTGCCGGCTACTTTTGAACCAACCTGAACTTCTATCGCTTCTATGGTTCCGGAAGCTTCTATCTTTCCCCTTAAGCGCAGGTCAGCATACAAGTTCCATCCGTAATAGGACATGGCTGCCGCCGCTATAAGGACAACGGCCAGGATAAGCTTTTTCTTATTTCCATTCATAGCTTTCGACCTCCAGAGGAGTTCCCCACATTCTTATCGAAACGCTGTCCTTTACAGGATATCCCCATATTTTTACGCCGCGTCCCTCGGCCAGTTTTCGGGCTTCTTTGAGCATCTCGTCGGTCCTGCTCCCCGTCAGGTTATACTTTTTACCGGAAGAGTCGATAAAGCCTAAAAAGCCCCCTTCAAGGTCAACATATTTGACCTGACCCTCCAAAACGGAAAGTTTTAGCCCGGTCTCGATCCCTTTCAAGTCCAGGATCCCCGCCGCTTTCAACACCTGGGCTGAAGCCAGTTCCAGATCGAACCGGGCCTCAAGCAGCTCCAGTTCGGACCTGGTAAGGGATGCCTGCGCGTCAAGGATCTCAAGGTTAGTGGCAAGCCCGCTTTTGTAGCGCATGTCAGCCACCGAGTAATTCTCTTTTGCGCTTTCCGCTCCAGCCCTTGCCGTTGACAGCACTTCTTTGGCGGAAACAAAGTTGAGATAGGCCTGTTTTACATCCAGCTCAACCGACCTTCTGGCCAGTTCTTTATTTGCCTCGGCTGCAGCCATGTTGGCCATGGCTTCCTTTATCTTACCCTGCGTGTTAAAGCCGTCAAAAACGGTCCAGGAGGCCGCGCCCAGCACCTGCCAATTGGTCTGGTCATAATTTATGCCGGCATTGGAATAGACCGTGTTCTGCCAGCCGTAATTTGCCTGCGCAAAGACCGAAGGCAGCCAGCCGGCTGCGGCAAGGGTCACATTGTTCTTTGATATATCCACAGAAAGGCCCGTCTGCCTGAAGTCCGGCCTGTACCCGTAGGCTGTTTTTAACAGATCGGCAAAGACCGGCCTGAATTTTGCGGCTTCTTCGGAAAAGTCCGTGTCCGGTATGGAATACTCTGAACCTGAAGCCGCTCCGAGAGCATTGTTGAAAGTTGCGGTTGCAAGTTCAAGGGCGTTCCTGGCCTTGATAAGCCCCTGGGTGGAATTTGCCACAGAGACCCGCGTCCTTAAGATATCGGCTTTTGTGGACATGCCCGCCCTAAGAAGAGCATCCGCCTGGTCAAGGTGGGCATTCGACATTGCAAGCGATTCTTGTGCCAGATCGATCATCTTCCTGGCTTTTATCACCCCGTAATAGGACGATCTCACATTATAGATGACATCCTGCTTTGCCCTGCGCAGGTCCTCTTTTGCGGATTTTGAGGCATTGAGCGCCATTGCAAGCGCGCTTTCCAGTTTTCCAAAGGTAAAAATATTCTGGCTCAGGTTAGCCTGCCATCTTTTGGTGTCCCCCGCTTCGTCAAGACCGAAACTGATGGGGATTCCGCTGATGACCGTCTGCATGGGAGAAGAAAATGATCTGCCGTAGTTTGCCTGAAGCGATACGGACGGCAGATAGCCCGAAAAAGCCTGCGCCACCCTTGCCTGCGATGCTTCGACTTTTCTCTGTGCCACCGCTACGGCCTCGTTCTGTTTAAGCCCAAGGTCAATGCTCTGTTCAAGGGTCAGCGTAGTCTGGGGCAGGGCCGCATTTGCAAGCAGCAATAAAAAGGCAATAACGCTCAGAGATCGCTTCATGGGACCTCCTTCCGGCAAGATAAAAGAGCAGCGGTCTTTTCAGAAGTATTATATATCTGCAGGCATCATGAAGTCAATAAAGTCTTGGCCCGCTCAACGGCCGCCACAGCATCTTTTGCAAAATTCGCGGAAAAAGATCTTGCAAAGTTTTCGGTAACAGGAGCTCCGCCGACCAATACGGGTATATTAATGTTTTCTTTATCAAGGAGCTGTTTTACCGCTTTCATTTGGGGCATTGTTGTAGTCAGCAATGCTGACAGAAGAATAACATCGGCCCTGTTATCGCGCGCGGTCTTTACTATCAGTTCGGAAGAGACATCTTTCCCCAGATCAATGACCTTAAAACCGTGGTTCTCTAAAAGCATCGCAACTATGTTCTTGCCTATGTCATGGATGTCGCCAAGCACGGTCGCAATGACGGCAGTGCCGATGATCTTTACATCTTCCGGCCTTATTTCTTTTTTTACTCTTTCAAAAGCAGTTTTCATCGTCTCTGCTGATGCCATTACTTGCGGAATGAAATATCTTCCGTCATTGAACCTTTTGCCGACTTCTTCCATTGCCGGCAATAAGGCTTTATCGATCACAGCCTGGGGTCTTGTTGTTCCTATTTCTATTTCAACTAAGTCTACAATAACATCTTTATTGCCTTGGACGACCGCATCAAAGATCTTTTCTGTATTCTTCTTTTTGGAGGGAACTGCCTTTTCCGGACTACTGACCACCGTTCCCTGGCTGCTGTATTTCTTTATCCAACTCTTCGCCCCCTTATCTCTGTTCAAAAAGACCGCCTCCGCATCTCTTGCCGCGGAAAGGGGGACCTTGTAGTTCAGGTTTTCAGGATTATAAATTGCTGCATCCAATCCCTTCTTCCGGCACAGCTCAATAAAAGCAGAGTTCAGCGCTTTCCTGTTAGGAAGTCCGTGTGAAACATTGCTTACTCCCAGGCTTGTCATTACTTTCAATTTGGTTTTGCATTGTTCCACCGCGACAAGCGTATCTTTAACATCTTCCTGCTGCGCGCCGGCTGCAAGCACGAGGGTATCAATAAAGATATCTTCTTTTTTAACGCCCGCCTTTACGGCCCTGCTGATTATCTTTTTTGCTATCTTAATTCTTGCGGACGCTTTTGAGGGGATGCCTTTTTCAAGGGTCAGGCCTATCACGGCGGCCCCGTATTTTTTTGCTAAAGGAATTACTGCATCCAGACTTTCATCTTTGCCGTTCACAGAGTTTATCAGCGCTTTACCGCAATAATTTTTTAGCCCTTCCTCGATAACGGCGGGATCCGAGCTGTCAATGCAAACGGGCACCTCGACAGAGGCCTGAACGGCATGGACCGCTCTTTTTATCGCTGCTTTTTCGTCAATATCCGGAACGCCGACATTAACATCGAGAATGTCAGCCCCGGCAGCAACCTGCGAAACCGCGTTCTGCCTGATTATATTTGACTTTCCTTCTCTCAGTTCCTGCTGAAGGTCTTTCCTATTCGTCGGATTGATCCTCTCCCCTATTATCATCAGCCTGCCCGGTTTGAATTCAAACACCTGCGTCCTGCTCGTGAGCCTGGTTGGGGCAAACGGCCGTTTGCCCTTACTCTCTTCTATCCTGGAGTCTTTCAGCGCCTCCACTATCGCCTTTATATGTTCCGGACTTGTCCCGCAGCATCCTCCTATGAACTTCACACCTATTTTTGCAAAGTCCCTGGCGTATGGCGCAAACTTGTCAGGGGTCATCCTGTAGACGGTCTCGTCATTTATTACTTCGGGATTGCCGGCATTGGGCATAATGGAGACAGGAATATCAGTGCTTTTTACCAGCCTTTTGGCTATTTCAATAAGTCCCTGAGGGCCAGAAGAACAATTCGCTCCTATCGCATCTGCGCCGAGCGGACCAAGAACAGCGGCCGCAACCTCGGGAGGCGTTCCCGTATTAGTTTTCCCGTTCTCGGAATATGTCATGTGCACGATCACGGGAAGGCCCGTATTTTGTTTAACCGCTATCAGGGCGGCGCGCGCTTCCTGAAGGTCGCTCATTGTTTCTATGGAGATCAGGTCAGCGCCTGCTTCTTCAAACACTTTTGCCTGCGCCGTGAATTCTTCGTATGCTTCTTCGAACGAAAACCTGCCTGTCGGCTCAAGCAGCTCTCCGCACGGGCCCATCGATGCGGCAACAAGAACTTTTCCCCCGGCAGCCTTCTTGGCAAGCCTGACAGCATCAAAATTAATCTTATGGAACCTATCCTCAAGGCCGTGTGGTTTTAATTTTATCCTCGTTGCGCCGAATGTGTTCGTCTCGATTATATCCGCTCCCGCATCAACATAGTCCTTATGGATCGCCTGGATGATCTCGGGATGCGAAAGATTTAATTCTTCAAAGCACAAACCCGGGTCTTTTACGCGCTTCATTATCTGCGTACCCATGGCACCGTCAAGGATATAGTTCTTATTGTCTTTAAAAATTGTCATTTTGCATCACCAGAGCATCCTCGCTCGGATGCTGATAGTATTCCCTTCTTCTGTCTATTACCTTAAAGCCCAGCTTTTTATATATCTTTTGCGCCGCTATGTTGGACTGCCGCACCTCAAGGAAGAGTTTCTTGAGCCCTTTTTCAGCTGCATCCTTGATAAGCCTTTCTATCAGCTGTGTTCCGACACCCTTTTTTCGATCCCGCGGAGCCACAGCAAGCGTAGTAATATGCCCCTCATCCAAGACATAGCGGAAACCGCTGTAACCAAGTATCCTGCCGCCTTCTCTTGCCGCTACATAATGCCCGTTCTCGCTGGACAATTCGTCAACAAAAGTCTGTCTGTTCCAATGGGAATGGAAAGATCTTTTTTCTATTTTGAGCATCTCTTTAATGTCCTCAAGCTTAACGGTCTCAAAATTCATTTTCCGTACTCCCGGATATTGGGCATGTGCGAGTATGTGGGAACAAGACTCAAAGGATCGTCCTTTTTTCCTGCCTTGAACTGCGCTAGACCTATCAGGGCAGCGTTCCTTGCATAAGGGTATTCATCGCTGCCGCGGGGAATATGCAGTTTTCCCTTGATCTGCCCCAGCAGTTCTTTTACCCTTGCCTTGCGCACAGGCAGGTCCTGTGAAAGCCTTCTTATGCTTTCAGAATCGCTGGAAAAAAGCGCGAAGTTGCTTTCGTCCCTTACCGCATCGCAGACCACCGCTATTATTCCTTCAGCGTTCTTAAGATTGTAGGCCGTGGCTTCAAGAGCGGAGATCCCGCAAATAGGAATATCCAGCACCTGTGCTAGGCTTTTTGCCGCAGCCAGCCCGCCTCGCAGGCCGGAATACGAACCGGGGCCGTCCACAACGGCTATCACATCGATCTCTTTTATGTTTAGGCCGGAATCTTTGAAAAGCATTTCAATGATTGCTGCCACATCTTCGGACCTGGCATTGAGAGCGGAGTATTCGCAAAGCACAGCCGCCTCTCCCGGCCGTTTTTCCTCTATGACCGCAGCTCCGGTCAGTTTTCCTGCGGTGCTAATGCCGAGCACTTTCATCTGTAGTGATCCTTCTTTCATTCTCGGATATGAGTTCAAATCTGACCCTGCGGCAGTTTTCCGGCAGCAGGCCCAGGGCTTTTTCGGCCCACTCTATCAGCACGATCGATCCCTTACCGAACAGGTCAGAAATGCCAAGGTCTTCTATCTGTGAGAGGCTGTCGGTCCTGTATAAGTCGATGTGATAAAAAGGCAGTCCCGAAAGCGTCCTGTATTCGTTAATTATAACAAAGGAGGGGCTGGTAACAAAGCCCTGGATCCCGAGTCCTTCCGCCACGCCCTGGACAAAAGTAGTTTTTCCGCTTCCGAGGTCGCCGAAGAGGGCGACCGTGTCCCCCGCCTTAAGACCTTTTCCCAGTTTGATCCCGAGCTTTCTAGTTTCCTTGGGACTACCAGTGTTCGTAATCGTCTGCAGTTCCTCTCTTGATCTCTCTGAAGCCTGGGAGGGCATCGTCATAAGTGTCCGAAGTTTCGGCCCTTTTTTCATCAAAGAGCTCGGACACTGTCTTTTCAAGTACCGGATGGATAGCCACGGGTGCTATCTCCCTCAGAGGCTCAAGAACAAAGAGGCGCTCGTGCATCATAGGATGCGGAACCGTAAGTTTATCGTCGCTTAGCACGAGGTCCGAATACATAAGAATGTCTATATCCATTGTCCTGGGCCCCCATTCGGAGCCTCTTTCTCTGCCCAGAGTGTCCTCTATGCCCTGTGTTACGGAAAGGAGTTCATACGGGTCCAGTTTTGTGCTGACCGAGACCGCACTGTTTATGTAGGGTGCCTGAGGCACGCCTCCTGCAGCCTCTGTCTCATAGTTGGATGCCCTGCGGTTTACCTTGATACCGGGCGTCTCTTTTAAGATCGTAATAGCCTGTTCAATATATTCTTCTCTGTCGCCCACATTGGATCCCAAACCAAGGAAGACCGTTACCGGAGTTTTAGGTTTGAAGACCTGTTTTTCGGCAATAGGGGCTTTATGTTCGGCTTTCTTCTCCAGAGCCTTTACTTGGGTTTTTTTTGTTAAAGCCTTCTTATTTGCCGTCTTTTTTGCGACTTTCTTTTTGGCAGCTGTCTTTTTGGGCAGCTTCTTTCTTTTTGGCAGGGTCTTTTTTACCTTTACCGCCTTCCTTTTGATTTTTCGGCCTGAGGCGCCTTTAACAGGCTTTTTTTTCTTTTTCATACATCTCTCCTTTTATGCCGGATTTATCGCGGATTTACGGGTGACCGCATCAGCCACGGCCACCGCTTTTGCGGCCTGGTTCATATCGTGAATTCTTATTATATCAACTTTCTTTGAAATGGCAAGTACCGACGCCGCAAGGCTGCTTTCCAGTCTTTTTGAGGGCTCTTCCCCGGTGATCCTGCCTATAAAAGACTTTCTTGAAACACCTATACAGACTGGCCTTCCAAAGCACCTGAACTCGTGGAGTCTTCTCAGGATCTCGAGATTATGGTCAAATGTTTTACCGAACCCGATGCCGGGGTCCAGTATTATGAGGTCCTCTTTCACCCCTGCTTTAAGCGCCATTGCCATGCTCTCCTCGAAGAACAACAGGATCTCGCTTATCAGGTCTTCGTACCGCGGATCGTTCTGCATCACGGAGGGATCGCCTTTTGAATGCATGATTATGAGCGGTACTTTGTGTTTTGCCGCAACCTCTGCCATATCCTTGTCATATCTAAGACCGCTTACATCATTGATCATATTTGCCCCGGCCTTGATCGCCGCCTCGGCAACAGAAGCTTTGCGGGTGTCTATAGAGATTATCGATCTATTTTGGCCGCCTGCCCCTAGCAATTTGATAACCGGAACAACCCTATGGATTTCTTCATCCTCTTGAACCGCGGCCGCCCCCGGCCTTGTTGATTCGCCTCCTACATCTATTATGCGGGCGCCGTCATTTATCATTTGCTGCGCATGGGCAAGCGCGTCTTCTGTACTTACATACTTTCCTCCGTCCGAAAATGAATCGGGAGTAACATTCAATATCCCCATCAAATAGGTCTTCTTGCCGAACTCCAAGCCCAAGATAGAGTTAGGAAGGCTCTCATATATCCTTATAAGGTGCAGGATCTCTTCCCCTAACCGGGGAAGGCCGAATTGCTGGGCCTTTAGCCTTTCGGCGAGGCTTATGTATTGAAATACCGTCCCCAGGAGTATCACATCGGTTCTATCTTCTGAATGGTCTATGGTGCCTTTTGATGTAGCCGCATCTCCTCCGCGCGATAGCATGTCCTGCTTAAGGATATTGGCGGCAACAACTCCAAGGCCTTTGATCTTTATGGCCTTAAAAACCGCCTTGGGAGCCATGATCTCCAGGCCTTCCGCATGCACTCCCACGGAAAGGAGCTCTTTTCTGGCTTCCTGAAGACTTTCTATCGATATGACTCTTGCAAGATGTCCCATATATCGGAAGGTATTATAGCACGGATGCCGCAAAGGCTAGTCGATGCTCAGACGCAGTATCTTTTTCGTGTTCCTGCCGGTCTTTGCCCTTTCGTCCAATCTTAGGCCGGCTACCCAGAGGATCTTTTCCTCATCGCACACTATCGGCACCAGCGCTCTCATATGAACAGGCACTTTTTCGTCTATGAACAGGTCGTGGAGTTTTTTGTGCCCTTTCATCCCAAGGGGAATAAAGCTGTCCCCTTCTTTAAAATTCCTGACGGTCAGGACTCTTCCTTTTAGTTTTGATGCATCAATATATGCTTCGCTTTTTTTGATCCTTGAGAATGCTGGAACCTTATTAACAAAGCTTGCTTTCACCCCGCTGCTGCTCTTGCCGGGGATCTTTATGGTTTCACTGAATTTGCCGGGGACAATATCCTTTGGCATGTCATCAGAGACTGTAAGCCTGCCCCCCTTCACAACGGCAAATAATCCGCCCGGCAGATGTATCTGCCCTTCTTTCAGTTTTAAAATGTCCCGTATGTGCTTATAAGAGACCTCTTTTAGGTTGCCTTTGACTTTCTCGATATACGACCGGACTATCTGTGTTTTGAGCGCCGGATGAAGTTTGGCAAGTTTGGACATCAGTATCTGCCCCCCTCTCCCTTTGGGAGAGGGGCTGGGGGTGAAGGCCTTTTGGGAAATATAATCAAAGTCTTCGGAAAGAATATTAATTGTGTTAATTAAGACTTCTTTGATGTTAGGATTGTACTTCCAAAGAATGGGGATCAACTCGTTTCGGATCTTGTTGCGGAATTGCTTTGTCTCAAGATTGGTTTTATCGACATTATACTCAAGCTCATTATCTTGGCAGTATTCGATCACCTCTGATTTCCACGCATCTATCAAAGGCCTGATAATATTGCCGTTCACAGGCGGAATACCGCAAAAACCTTTTATGCCGGAGCCCCGAACCAGACGCATAAGGAAGGTCTCAATGTTATCGTCTGCCGTATGGGCCAAAGCGATCTTTTTGGCCTTCACTTTGGCAGCGGTCTTTTCAAAGAAATCATATCTTACGATCCTTCCCGCCTCCTCAAGAGATAATTTGTTTTTCTTTGCGTATACGGCAATATCCATCTCCACCATCGAACCTGGGATTTTTAACCTTGAGCAAGTCTTTTTTACCAAAAGCGCATCTCTTCCAGAATCCCCGCCCCTTAGTCTATGGTTGAGGTGACACACATGGAATTTGTTCTTTGGGTAGTTGGTCACAAGAAAATGCAATAAAGCAACAGAATCCGGTCCTCCGGATACTCCAACAATGACCTTCTCTCCGGGACCGATCATGTTTTTTGAAGAAACAGTGCTCAGCGCTTTTTGCGTCAGCATTTAAGCGACCCAGCCTGCAAGTCCAGAGACCAGAGGAATATTGACTTGCCTGCCCAGCAGCACAAGAAAAGCGCACCAGAGGGCGTAAAGCCAGATAAGCCACATTAAAAGCGGAAGGACGATCTCAAAAGGCCGTATATAAACGAGGGACATAATATGATCTGTCCCGGAGCGGACCAAAATTAGGAGCACAAATGAAAAGACCCAGTAAAATAGCGCCTGGGAAGAATGCAGCGCCAAATATTCTTTCTTTCTTTTTTCCGTAAGTATTATGTAGAGAGCCGGAAAGAAGAACGCGTATGAGAACGCTGCATTGATCCGGTCAAAAAATCTGATATCTTCATCCATTTTTTTTCTTGTCCTTGTTCTTGTCCTTGCCCTAACTTGCGGTAGAGATCAAGGACGAGGACAAGGAAAACTTGCTTCGCAAGTTTTGTCGGGGGCCGGAATCGAACCGGCGACCTAGGGCTTATGAGTCCCTCGCTCTAACCGTCTGAGCTACCCCGACACTACACTATCCTGCGCATCAAAAGGCCCGAAGCCAGTTTGGGATAAAAGAACGTAGATTTTTGAGGCATCTTGAGTCCCGCATCTGCGGCTTTGATTATCTGGTCCACTCCGGTGGGCCTCAGCAGGAAGGCCGCGTTATATCTTCCCTTTTTCGCCATGTTAAGCGCCTCAGCCTCATCATGGCTGTACACTATCACTTCGCTGGTTTCTTTATCCTTGTGTTTTGCAAGGATATCGTCAAGAAGAAGCGTGTGCAATATCGAAACATCCAGGTCTTTCTGGTCAAGCCTGCCTCTTTCCTGCATCAGCCTGTCCTTGGCAAAAGCATCCCTCAATTTAAACATGAAGAGCTTGTCCAATTTTTTGCTGTAAAATCCCATCACATGACCTACAGACCTTTCTATGCGTTCGTAGGAATCTATCTCCACGATGAGGAAGTATTTTTTTGCCGCATTCATGATCGAGTCTATGTCCTCATCTCCAAGTTTAAGGATGCGGTGTATGGGAAGCACCGCAAGGCCGCTGCCTGATGTGCCGGTAAAGTACATCATTATATAGTTATGAGGCGCATCGCTTGAGTGGGACGCCCCCATATCCTTTGCAAATGAAAGTGCTGTCTCAAACCTGTGATGCCCGTCAGCAATGTAAACATTCTTTTTCTTCATACCCGCGACCAGCGCGCTTACGGCCGCTTTATCGCTTACACGCTTTAAGCGGTGCAGAACGCCCTGGTCGTCCCTGGCCTCAAATACCAGTACGCTCTGTACCGGCCAGGGCAGCTCTCCGTCATAAAAGCCAAAGACCGGCTCAGTATTGGTCATGGTGGCGCGCAGCAGGGCAAGCCTGTCGTCCTTGGGCTTCTGGTAGGTGTTCTCATGCGGCTTTGCGGAGCGCTCTCTGTCGAATTTTAATAGAGCAAAGAACCCTCTGCGCTGGCGCTTTGTCCCCCGGCAGGTAAACTCCTGCTCCAGCATATAAAGACACGGTTCCTGGTCCTCTTTGAACAGGCCGTCGGCAAGCCCGCTCTTTATGAACTGGGCGGCCCTGGTATACCTGTTGTCCGAAGGATTGTCGCCTTCTTCGTCCCTGCCCAGTATGACCCTTATGATATTGTTCTCGTCCCTGGCATACAGCTTTTCCCTTTCGGCCTCGTCTATAACATCGTAGGGAGGAGCTATCAAAGCAGATATATCCTTGATCTTTTCCTTGTTGTACAGGACCCCTTTGAAAGGAGATATTGTTGCCATATTTCTTATTCCTGAAATTATTATAACAAATCGAGGTGGATATTGCAGATTCAGAATCAGCGGATAGCCTGATCGCCGATCTCTCGCTAATTAGGCATCCCCAATAACACGAACGGGATCTATCTCCAATGACATTAATGCTCAAAAATAGCGCGAATCCCGATTTGTGTCAGTAGGGATATTGGCTCGATTAGAGAGCCTCTTCTCATTTGGGTAATTCGCGATATGCCAATTGGGGATAAATTGGAGCTTTCTAGAAAGCAGAACCATCTTAACGATCATGATCCCATATTGCTTTCCCAACTATTTGCTGAGGTTATTACATACATTGCATTTAAAAATACCTTCTGGTAGAATTGTATATCATGAATGAAAGCAACAAGATAAAAGTGCTGGTGGTGGACGACGAACCGGGAGCCCTGGAATCTTTCAGGATGATCCTCGAGATCAAGGATTATGAGGTTTCCACTTTTTCCAGCGGGATAGAAGCCATAGCAAGCGCCGAAAAGACCGCCTACGACATAGCCTTTATAGACCTTAAGATGCCCATAATGGGCGGGCTTGATGTCCTCAAAAAGCTAAAAGAGGTCTCGCAGTCTACCGAAGCCATAATCGTTACGGCCTATGCCTCAGAGGAATCGCAGGCCAATGCCATAACTCTGGGCGCCATGGAATACCTGAGAAAGCCCTTCCTTATGGAGGAGATCTTTTCCCTCTGCGACAGGGCGCTGCGCAAAAAAAGGGAAAAGGCTGCGGCCTCGAAAAAAGAAGGCCAGTCAGGTCCCAACCTGGAAGGCATACACTAAAAGCCCGCTCCTCAAATAAATGGACATCTTTCAAAGCATCGTTCTCGGGGTGATAGAAGGATTTACCGAATTCCTTCCTGTTTCTTCCACCGCCCATCTTGTGCTTGCAACACATATCATGGGCCTGGAAAGCACCGAGTTCGTAAAAAGCTTTGTCATCACCATACAGTTCGGGGCCATTCTTTCCGTTCTCGTGCTTTACTGGAAAAGGTTCCTTCTGGACCCGGAAAGCTTGAAAAGGGTTTTGGCGGCTTTTGTTCCTACTGCTGCGCTTGGATTTATCCTCTACAAAGCTGTAAAGGGCTTTCTTATGGACAATCAGACCGTCATAGTGTGGTCGCTGCTACTTGGAGGGCTCTTTCTGATAGTCTTTGAGCTGCTGCACCGGGAAAAAGAAAGCGCGCACGAAGACATCTCTACCATCCCCTACCCCGTCTGTATCTCTATAGGTCTTTTCCAGGCACTGGCCATGGTCCCGGGAGTGTCCCGCTCTGCCGCCACCATAATAGGAGGACTGTTGCTGGGGTTAAAGAGGACCACTATAGTTGAGTTCTCCTTCCTTCTGGCGGTCCCTACCATGCTTGCCGCCTCGGTCCTTGATATGGCAAAAAGCGCCCCGTCCTTTGAAGCGGCCCAGTTCGGTGTTCTTGCAGCCGGATTTGCGGTCTCTTTTGTGACAGCGCTTTTAAGCATCAAATTCCTCATTTCCTACACGCAAAAACACACTTTTATACCATTTGGCGTCTATCGGATAGCGGCAGCCCTGCTGTTTTTGTCCTTTTTTATTTAAATGCGGAGGTCAGCCTCTGCAAAAAACCCTTTTTCTCCCCGGGACAAAGATATTCCCATCTCATGCAGCCGGAGCACTCCGGTGTTCTGCCCTTCAGCTTTTTATAGCCTTTGACCATGTCCGAGTTAAGAACGCTTGATACCCTGCCAAGCGTCGGCACATAGGCCTGTCTCAGCCTAAAACACGGAAGGACAAGGCTAAGGTCCGGAAGCACCGTAATGATATTGTCCAGAGCCCTGCAGACAGGGGATTCAATATCATTTCCTTTCTTTTTCAGGATATCCAGCATCTTTCTGCTCAAAACTACTCTTCTGTGCTTGAGATAGCGCCTTATGTACTCGATAGATTCCCTTTCAAAACCTTCTGTCCCGAAAAAATCATAAACGGGGTTTATCCTGATCTTTACCCCGAGCTTTTCCGCAAGCTCGACCATGTCGGGAAGATAGGCGATGCTGTCCCTGGTCATGGTAAAATTCATCACCGTTCTCTGGCCCTTTTTTGCTGCCGCGTCCAGGCTGTGGAGAGCCTCGGCAAAGCATTCCTGACCCCTTATCCGGTCATGTTCGCTCTGCAACGGAGCATCCAGCGAAACATAAAGTTCACCTATGAGGCCGGCCAATTCAGCCTGTCTTTGCGGATAAAGGATGCCGTTAGTAAAAAGTTTTGTTTTAAGCCCGCTGGACAGCGCCGACTTTAGGGCCTTAGGAAGATCGCTCCTCAAAAGCGGCTCGCCTCCGGTAAAGACGACAGTCCTTACCCCCAGCAGCTTAAGGTCAGAAAAAAAAACGTCAAGTTCTCCGGCAGGCGTTTCATTAAAAGAAAGCAGTGTCTCGTCGCGCCAGTTGCCGCAGAACTCGCAGGACGAGTTGCATCTTAAGGTAAAGTAGAACTCACAGATCATACCGTTCTGAATTTTGGCACGGCCACGGTCATAAGTCCGGAAAGCAGTATCATAAGCCCAAGAAGCAGAATGGCGCAAGAAAGCCCGAAAGAATCGGCGACAGCGCCAAAGATGACCACGGGTATCGTAAATGCAAAATTGATCATCATGTTCTGTATTCCGAACACTCTGCCCCTCAGCGATCTGGGCGTCTTATGCTGGAGGATGGTCTGGATGGTCGCGTTTATTATGATGTTGCCGAACCCAAGAACAAAGCAAAGCGCCAGGGCAAGCGGAAGGTTCCTGGTCTGGGAAAGCAGCGTCAGAGTCAGTCCCGAAACGATAAAGCCGGAAAACACTATGGTGCTTTTCCTGAAATAGTGCCCAAGCCTGCCAAGCGCCAGCATTCCCACAAGCATTCCTCCGCCTGCCAAAAGGACAAGATAGCCAAAGTTCCTGGCGCCTATCCCTATGTACTTTTCCGCAAATTCTATGGCAAGCATGCTGATGACCGCAAGGCCGCATGTTATTATCATCATCTTTATCAGCGAATACCTGATCACCGCGTTCCTTCTGATAAACTCAAATCCCATCAGCAGGTCCTGTTTGACGGATTTTATGGTCGAAGACCCCTTTCTGCCGTTGACCTTTAGACTTACCATGAACACCGACAGAGCAGAGATCAGGTAAAGCGCCGAGGCAAGGCCAAAGGTGCCTTTTTCCCCCATTAGAAGCACCAGGGGGGCTCCTGCGGCAAAACCTATGACGCTGCTCCACATCCAGGTGGTCATGAAAAAAGAATTCGCCACGATAAGGTTTTCCTTTTCCACTATCTCCGCAAGGCAGGAGGCTTCTGCCGGAGCAAAGAACTGGGAGATCGTGTAGATCATGAAACTTACAAGAAAAAGCCACAGGAGAGAGCCCTGCAGAAAAAAGATCACCAGAAGTATAAAGGCGCCCCTCAGGAGGTCAGATGCCACCATTGTGGTCTTTTTGTTCCACCGATCCACATAGACGCCGGCAAAAGAAGCGAACAGTACCGAGGGAATGCCGAAAGAAAGCATCGGGACCGATACGCCTAGGTTGGTACGGGTAAGATTGTAGGCCTCGATCACCAGGACATATATGAATATTCTGTCTGCAAGCTGGCTCAACAGCTGCCCCATCCACAGGAACATGAAGTTCCTATTCTTGATAACGGCGGAAAACCTCGCAGGTATCACTGGTTTTTCCAAATGCGTATGTCCTTTCCCAGATGATCGCACAAGCAAGGCATAAGAACTCTGTCAACCTCCCGTATGCTCATCTTTGAAACCACTGCCGCAGAGATCTTGCCTGTTATTGCGCCGTCAACAAAATCCCTGGCCTCGCCGATAAATTGATCAAAGGGCAAAAAACCTTCTATATCCGCGAACCTGATATCAAATATCCTGGTCACCAGCTGTGGCATCGCGCCGCTCTTGAGGCTCCTGAGGCTTTCAAGAAGAAGATGGAAAAGGTCCTGTTCTATCATTCCCTCATCAAGGTAACAGTCAATGAGCTTGGCCATGTAAAGGCCCGCCTTGAGAGGCTTTTCCTTTTCCCTTATGGAGTGAAATGACTCTATCGTCTGGGCCTGGCTTAATATGTCCAGATTTCTGCCCTTTGCCAAAAGGAGGCTGTTATAGGCCAGCGGCTCAAGCCTGCCGCCAAAGGTGCTTGCGGCCCTGCAGGCCGACCTTGCCACAGCCTTCAGCTTTCCTTTTGTCCGGGTAAAAATAGTCATGAGCTTATCGGCCTCGCCGAATTTTGTGGATTTCAGGTTTATGGCTTCGACTTTGTATAGAGGCATTATTGATAGATAAACTTTAACACAGCAGACTTGCCCTAGTCAAACTTACCTTGACTATGTGGCTTTTTGTATGTTATTTTTGCTTTATGAACAGCAGGATCAAGGTCCTTATGGCAGATGATGAGACAAACATAACAAGCATGGCAGGAGCGGTCCTGTCGGATGCCGGCTATGAGGTCATAACTGCAAAGAACGGGTTGGAGGCCTGCGAAAAAGCCCTTACTGAAAAGCCCGATCTCATAATACTGGACAGGAACATGCCTGTGATGGACGGGATCGAGGCATGTAAAAAGATCCGCGACACCAAGGGGATCTCGGGCATTCCCATAGTGTTCCTTACGGGAAGGGACGATGACAAAGAGATCCTTGAGGGGCTCAGGTCAGGCGCCGAGGATTACATCACAAAACCTTTTAACATCTCGGAATTCAAGAAAAGAGTCGAAGAAATACTTTCAAAATCCGGAAAAGCCGCTTAGGGGGCCGGAAATTATTCGACCTTTACCCACCCCTCGTATTCGAAATAACCGATAAAATTATAGGACAATTTTATCTTATACCATTTTTTGTCCTCGGTCCTGCCCGTGATCCTTATGTTGACAGGAAAATCATATACGGCCTTAGCCTCCTCGCTGGGCAGAGCCAGGAATCTTTTGACGGGAAGGTCCATTTTTGCATAGCCGGTCCCCTGCCCCCTGTCCTGGACTGCAGCAAATATCGCGGCTATAAAAACCGCCAGAATAATGACAACAGACGCAAAAGCTTTTTTTATCATACAGCATCGCCCATTATACTATCAGGAGAAGTCAATGACAAATCTCGAGCCTTTCCCGGGAGCGCTTGTCACATCTATCCTGCCTCCCGAGGCGCTTATAGCTTTTGCGGCGGTATAAAGGCCGATACCTGCCCCTGAGTTTTTTGTGGTAAAGAAAGGGTCAAAGATCCTGTCAAGCGTGTTCTGGTCCATCCCCTGGCCGGAATCTTCTATGATCAGCTGTGCTCCAGACACCGATATCTGCAGGCGCCCTCCGCAGGACATGGCTTCAACCGCGTTCATTATTATATTAGAAAAGGCTTCCGAGAGCTCCTTCCTGCTGCCTCTCAGCTTAAGGCCGAGGTCCTTTATGTTAATATCGGTTTCGATACGGCGCTTTCTGCAGTATTCATTGATCGGAATAATAACTTCGCGGATCAGGTCTGCAGCCTCAATCTCCATGGCGTCAGATACTCCGCCATTGGCATTTTGCTCATTGCCCCTGATGGACAAAAGCCGGTTGACCGCAGAGTTTATCCTGTCCAATTGTCTGATCGAGATCTCGTTGAAGGTCTTCAAGAAAACCGGGTCTTTTAGATTATCTGGAAGGACGGAGATCAACCCTTTTAATGAAGTAAGAGGGTTCTTGATCTCATGGGCAGCTGAAGCCGCAAGCGCTCCTATTGCGGCGAACTTTTCGTTTTCAAGCATTTTTTTAGACGCTTTGAGTTCCTTTTCATACAACATGTCCCTTTCTTCCGCGGCCCCTATAAGGGCGCAGATAGTTTCAAAGACCTCAAAGTCTTCCCTGTTCCACATGCCGCGGCCTGGCTTTTCTCCAAGGACCAGGAGGCCTGACACTTCTTCTCCTGTCTTGATAAAGAAGACCAGAGACGCCCCCGCACTAAGGAGGTCCTCTGGCAAAGAACCTGCCAGTTGTTCTTCCGCAGCAATAATGCTACCGGAAAAGGCTGGAGAAGAAAGACGAAAGCTGTTTTTAACGGCGCTAAAACCGCTCTTCAGTTCCACAGTGAACTCAAAACCGTTATCCCCCTTCTGTCCATCTGCAAAAAGAAGGTCCCTTATCTTCCAGGTGGAGGAGATCTCATTTAGAGCCATCTGTTTAAGGTCCCTGGCATTCATGGACAGGACCAGGCTTCTCGAAAACGCCTTGCCAACCTCCCCTGCCGCATAGGAATCCCTGAAAAACGCCCTGTCAACTGTTTTTTGTATGCTGCGCCTTAGAGGATCGAACAGCAGGACAAAAACGGCCACACTGAAAGAGGCTGACAAAAAATAATTGAATCCGGCCAGGTTTTCCAGAAGCCCCACCGACAGCAAAAGCATCAAAGCATAGATGGAGGAAAAGACCACCAGTATAGCTGAATATATCAGGCTTTTTCTTATCGCGACCTTGATATCGAACAGGCGCCTAAAAATGACCGCGTAGGCGGCAAGCAATGCGTAAAGAGGAAAAATGAACATTCCTGCCGGAAGGATATCAAGTCCGAACGCCGGAAAGAACTGTGTAGAGCCCGAGACAAAACCGACCGCAGAAGCCGTCAGTATGTAGGCAGCCTGGTTCCTCCTTGTCCCCGAACTGCCCCTGTAAAAACCGACGAGTTTTGCAAATCCCGCCGCGACAAACACGACAAAGTAGGCCGCGAACAGATAGTAGACCGGACCGGCCTTGGGGCAGTGCTTAAAAAAAGTGGTCGCGCTCAAACCGCTCACAAAAAACCCGTCCCAAAGAGACGCCAGAAGAAAAAGAACCCACGCCAAGGCAAGAAGGGCCTGGCGTCTTCTGATCTCATTATCTTTTGTAAAGGCCCTGACAAAGGCGTAGAACAGTAAAGGGATAAGGATCGCAGAAGCAAGATTGGCCTTTGTCCAGAACAGGACCTGGGCATAGGATCGGGAGAGCTCTCCCATAAGCTGGAAAAGGCACCATATCCCCACCACCAGATTAAAGACCGAAAGCAGCACAGCCGCTCTGGTGCGCGGAGCAAAGGCAAAGGTAAAGGCAGCCACACAAAAAACAACGAAACAGGAAAAGGCCAGTGAAGCAGTATACAGGATCATTCTGATTTTGGAGAGGCTTTTATATCTATCATTTCTATACCGGGAGTGTACTCCCTTGTCACGGGCTCGGTTATATGCGCAAGATTCCGAAGCAGGTCCCTTATCCTTCTTGCCTCCCTTTCAACTGTTCCGAGCTTTTCTTTAACGAACTCGGCGTCCGGCGGGGTATTAGAAGACAGCTTTAACTGCAGCGCCTGGGTCTGGGCAAGAACACTTGTAAGGGGATTGTTAATTTCGTGCTGAAGGCTCACGGTCAGCTTTGCCATGGTGGAAAGCCTCTCTGCCTTTACCAGTTCCTCTCTGGTCTCCATCAGCTCTTTATTCGTCTTTTCAAGCACTGCCGCATATCTTTCCTTTACCTGGGCCTCCGCTATCTTTTTAGCGCTCTCTTTCTCCCTTTCCAGAAGGTTGGAATTCTCAACATAGATCGCGCTCTGGTTGGCTAGGGTGGTCAAAAAGTTTATATCCTCTTCGCTAAAGTCCTCTCCCGAAAGCTTGGCCCCCATGGACAAAAACCCCACCAGTTTGTTCTTAAGCATGCTCGGGATAAAAAGGACCGAATCAAGACTGTCAAAATCTTTGAGGATCTCCTTGTATTTATTCCTCTCCTGCTCCGTCAAAAAAACATCCTTTGATCTCTTCTCTATCAGGCCTCTGACCAATACGTCCTTTGACTCTTCTAGAGCTTCGATAACGGGATAGTTAGATGTCATGGTGACACCCGAGAGGTCCTTTACCAGGCCTTCAGCACCTCTAACCGCATACCTGTCCTTTTTTTCATCGTACAGGAACAAAGCGGCAGATGTAAGCTTCATCCTTCTTGCAACCAGGCGTGCCGTAAGCTTTATAAGCCGGTCGGTATCGGTAAGAAGAGACATCGCCTCGCTGGTATCCTTTAAGGTTTTTTCGTAATTGAACCTCGTCTTAAAAAAGATCTGATCGACCCATTTCTGGAGCCTGTCGCGCAGAGGCTCGAACACTACGGCAAAGAAGATAAAGAACAGGAAGCCTATGGCCAGCGAATAGTTGCCGCTAACTCCCTGAAAAAACCTGGCGACGAACAGCAAAAAGCCAAAGTAGAGCCCGGAGATCAATCCGGCAAGGATCGTATAGACGATGCTGCGCCCCAGGAAAGCCTTGAGGCTCCTTTTCTTTTTCTGGGTGTACAAAAAGGCCCCCAGGATCACGCTGGAAAGCACAAGAAGTATCAGTACAAGTATCTCGTTGTTCATATTAGTTTTTTCAGTTTTGAAACCAGGGTAGACCTGTCTATCTGCAGCATCCTTGCAGCGCTGGACTGGTTTCCCTTTGCCTCTTCAAGAGCTCTTTCTATATACTCCTTTTCAAACTTATCGCAGGCCTGGCGCAGAGGCAAGCCTATTATACCATCGGTATGCTGATAATCAGGAAAAAAATCGCCTTCCTCTATGACAGAGCCTCTGCACAAAAGGACAAGCCTTGCCGCCGCGTTCTCCAGCTCTCTCACATTGCCGGGCCACCTGTAGGCCTTCAATTTCTTGAGGGCTTCCGCGCTGAAACCCGTTATTTTTTTGCCGAATTTCCTGTTGTATTTTGCAAGAAAATGCTCCAGGAACAGATCCAGGTCCCCTACCCTTTCTCTAAGACAGGGCAGCGTTATGGGAACCACATTTAGGCGGAAAAAGAGGTCCTGCCGGAACTGCCCTTTCCCGACCGCCTCCTTAAGGTCTATATTAGAGGCGCAAATGATCCGGACATCCACCTGGACCTGGGAGGAAGAACCCAGGCGCTGGACTTCGCCCTCCTGGAGCACCCTCAGGAGTTTTGCCTGCATCGAAAGAGGCAGACAGGTTATCTCGTCAAGAAAAAGAGTGCTTTTGTCCGCGGCTTCAAATTTACCCGCATGGCGCTCAAAAGCCCCGGTGAACGCACCTTTTTCGTAGCCGAAGAATTCGCTCTCAAAAAGGTTTTCCGGGACAGCGGCGCAGTTCACCGCAAAGAACGGCATTTTTGACCTGCGGCTTCTGGTGTGTATCTCCCTTGCCAAAAGCTCTTTGCCGGTGCCTGTTTCTCCCGTTATGACAACACTGGCATCGCTTGATGCTATGTCGCTGACTTTGCGGAGCACTTCAAGCATCCGGGGGGAAGAAGCTATGAAGTTCTCAAAACCCTCTTTCTGCATGCTTTTGAGCGCTTTGTTCTCGGCCAGAAGGCTTTTCCGCTCGAGGGCCTTTTCTATGGCTGCTTTTAGCTCTTCCACTTCAAAAGGTTTGCACAGATAATCATAGGCCCCGGCCTTAACGGCCTGGACCGCTGTCCTGGGGTCCCCTACTGCGGTAAGCATTATGACCTCCGCTTCGGCGCCCTGCGGGCTTTCCTTGATCTTTTTTAGCAGAGTAATGCCGTCGCATCCGTCCATCTTAATGTCAAGAACAACAATATCAACGCTGTTGTTCTTAAGTTTTAAGACGGCATCCTTGGGATCGGAACACAAAATAAGGTTGTAGAAAGGCTTAAGGACAGCTTTCAGCGTCTCAAGAATGTCCTTTTCGTCATCAACGGCCAGGACGGTATGCTTTGGTTTTGGCATTGTCAGATCTTGACAAGTCTTGCCTCTGTTATGCCGCTGAGCTTTTCCATCTTTTTCAGCAGCTCATCCGGTACTGTATTGTCTATATTCAGGACCATTACGGCCTTTCCGCCGACCGACTGCCTGCCGACATCCATCGAAGCTATATTGACCTTGTTGTCGCCGAGCAGCGTCCCCATGGAGCCTATTATGCCGGGCTTATCGGTATGCGAGGTGATTATCATATAGCCCGAGGGGACAACATCGGTCCGAAAGTCGTCTATGCGAACCAGTCTTTCTCCGAACGAACCCTGGACACAGCCGGCGACCAGACGGGACTTATCCTTCGAAGAGGCTTTTACCATTATAAGATTGGAAAAATCCTCGGCTTCCAGGCTCTTTATCTCTTTTATCTTAATTCCTCTCTCCTTTGCAATAACTCCCGCATTGACCAGGTTAACAGCTTCGGCAAGCGCGCTTTCAAGAAGCCCTTTTAAAACCGAAACAGTAAGAGGAGAAACATTGAGCTCCGAAAGCTCTCCTAAATAGGAGATCTCAACCTCTTCTATCGCTCCGTCCAGTATCTGGGCCGCGAACTTCCCAAGCTTTTCTGCCAGCCTTAAATACGGCTTGACCGGGGCCAGCACATCGGGCCTCATTGAAGGGATATTAACGGCCGCCCTTGCGCTTTCGCCCTTGAACACATCAATTATCTGGTCCACCACATCGACCGCCACATTTACCTGGGCCTCAAGCGTTGAGGCCCCCAGGTGCGGGGTAGCGATCACATTTTCGAGCTCTACAAGCGGATTACCCGTTGCCGGTTCCTTTTCAAAAACATCTATTGCAGCCGCTTTGACTTTTCCTGACTTAAGCGCCTCCGCCAGGTCTGCTTCGTCAATAATCCCTCCTCTGGCACAGTTGATTATCCTGACCCCGTCCTTCATTATGGAGAACTTGTCCTTGTTTATCAGTTTAAGGGTCTCTTTGGTCTTTGGTATATGGAAAGTGATATAGTCCGACAAGCTAAGGACGCTGTCAAGGTCTTTCACATCCACTCCCAGTTTTTTTGCATAATCCTCGTTCACAAAGGGATCATAGGCCACGACCCGCATGCCAAGAGCCTGGGCATAGGAGGCAACGCGGCTTCCTATCTTGCCAAGCCCTACGACCCCCAGCACCTTGTTATAGAGCTCGCTGCCCATGAACTTGCCTCTTTCCCATTTACCGCCCTTTAAGGACGCTACGGCCTGTGGGATATTTCTTGCCATTGACATCATCATCGCAAAAGAAAGCTCCGCCGCCGCTATGGTATTTCCTTCCGGCGAATTCACCACCACTATCCCCTTTTTGGTGGCGGCCTCCAGGTTGACATTGTCCACTCCGACCCCCGCTCTTGCAATGATCTTAAGATTTGCGGCAGCATTGATTATAGCCGGGGTGACCTTGGTCTCGCTCCTGACTATCATCGCATCATAAGCGGCAATAATCCCGACAAGCTGCTCTTCGGTCTGGCCGGTTATTACATCAACGGAAAGGCCCGCGCCTTTTAGCTTTTCTACGCCTTCTTTGGCAAGTTTGTCGGCTACCAGGACTTTCATTTTAGTATCTCCTCCATGGCCGCCACTCCGGCTCCCTGTTCTATTTTTGAGCCGAGCTCAACAAGCTCTATCTCAAGAGCCGCCATAGCGGCAAGGAGTTCCATCTTGTCTATATAGCCCAGATGACCTATCCTGAAGACCTTTCCTTTTAAGTCCTCCTGCCCGCCGGCCAGGACAACACCGTATTTTTCCCTGATCTTTTTGCGCAGGGCATCGGCATCCATTCCTTCGGGAGGGAACACTGCGGTCACGGCTTTAGAAGCAACGCTGTCGCCTGCAAGAAGTTTTAAACCGAGGGCTTTTACGCCTGCGCGCACTGCCTTTGACATTTTTTCGTGGCGGGCAAAGATGTTTTCAAGACCTTCCTCTCTAAGCATTCTTATAGCTTCCTGCATTCCGTAGATGACCGATACGGCCGGAGTCCACGGGGTCTCGCCTATTTCCGCGAATTTCATTGCAGCCTTAAAATCAAAATAGAACCTGGGCATCTTTGCGTTCTCGTGCGCGGCCCAGGCCTTTTTGCTGACAGCCACAAAAGCAAGTCCCGGAGGCACCATGAACGCTTTTTGCGAACCGGACACAACTACGTCCAATTCCCATTCATCAGTTTTTAGAGGAGCCGTCAGCAGCCCTGATACCGCATCAACAATGATAAGAGCGCCGTGTTTTTTGACAACCTTTGCGATCGATCCAATATCGTTAAGAACTCCGGTCGAGGTCTCATTCTGCTGAACAAGCACCGCCTTGATCTTCTTGTCCTTGTCCTGCGCCAGCTTTTCTTCTACCGTCTTAAGGTCAACGGCTTTGCCTCTTTCGAACTTGACCTCATCAACATCCGCGCCGTAGGCCCTGGCTATCTTGGCAAATCTGTTGCCAAAGGCGCCTATATTTAAGGATAGGACCTTATCCCCGGGTGACAAGAAATTGACGATGGCGCTTTCCATCCCTCCCGTGCCCGAGGTTGTGAGCGTGATGACATCATTTTTGGTCTGATAAGCCCACTTGACGCCTTCCACTATTTCTTTGATTATCGAAGAAAATGAAGGACCCCGGTGGTTTATCATCTGTTTTCCCATAGCGGCCAGCACTCTGTTCGGGACCGGGGTGGGACCTGGGATCAAAAGGTACTCTTTGAACGCCATCTGTTCTCTCCTTTTTCAGTTTAGATTTGTAGTATATATTGTACCAGTTTTGAGAAACAAATAAAATAAGCCCCCGCTCGGAGGGGGGCTTATAGAAGTCGGGGCTAAAATGTCTACTCTATCGGATGTGTCGGCGCTTCTCCTCTTATAATAGGCAGGATATTCTGCTCGATCGCCAGGGTCTGCATTCTTAGCCTTACCGCAGGGCCTTCTATCCCATCCCTGCTTCCGGCGGCGCTGCCAGTATGCCCTGTTATCCTGGCGTTCGCAAGTTCAGCAAGGCCCCTGTGCGTATCGTTTGCTTCATCAACCAGGACATCCGCCATATATCTTGCCAAAGGCCTTGAATTAAGATGTGCCATAACGGCTCCCTCGTCAACTACAGGCCCTCTGGAAGTGTTGATTATAGCCGCGTATGACTTAAGCATTGCCAGCTCCTTTTCCCCCAGCCAACCTCTTGTCTCGTCAGTAAGCTTTGGTATCATTACCAGAAAATCCGCCTGCCTAAGAAGGCTTTCTTTGTCATCAACAAATGTTACCCCGGCATATCCTGCCCTGGCTTCCTGCGGCAGATAAGGATCATAAGCAACGATGTTCATGCCAAGAGCCTGTGCTCTGACAGCCACTGCCGAGCCGATCCTTCCGAATCCGACAAGTGATAGTGTCAGTCCTGTAAGGGAGGGTCCGGAAAAGACATTTTGTTCAAATCCATGCCTAATAGTGACGGTGTTAGGATCCAAAACATTCGGCGCGTTATTAATGCGCCTTGCAAAAGGAAGCCTTATTATGTAGTCATGCTCCTGTCCGATATTGGAAGAAATTTCCAGATCCTTTAGGCCAAAAGGGTTAGCATCTCTTGGCGCAAGAATGCCCCTGAACATAGAAGATATCCCTCTTGCTTCTTCAGGGACAAGCACACCTACTGTTCTTTCTATCCCCGCCTCTTTGTCCATGGCAAGCTGGTCATGGAAAATAGTTCTTTCACTGCCCACTCCGCAGCCTACAAACCTGCCGCTTCGCACGAACTCATACATATCCTGAAGTCTCAGAACTCTGCTCAAGAAAAGTCCGAACAGGAATTGAGCGAATGTTTGCTGTGAAGATATGTCCGTCGGGTAACTTGCAATGTATTCAAGAGGTATGCCGGTCTCCCCTTCCTGTGCAATAGAATCTGTTATCCTGAAATGCGAGTCAAGGATAAGGCCTGTGGTCAGCTCGGCCATGGCATTTGTGAGCGGGCCGGGAGCATAAGTATACGCCAGCCCTCTGTTCTTTATATAGGCGCCGTCAGAATTATCGTACCCTGTTGACCAGTGGCACACCGCCTGAAGAGCAGGCATCATACCAAGCACAGGCTCTTTGAACTGGTATTTTACAAAGGGCATGACCACGGATATACCGGGATCTGCTTTTGCCACCGCCTGCAGCTGCGCAACAGGGTCTGTTAAGGGCTCAGAGTCCGGACAGAGCACGGTAAAAGCTGCTCCGGCTTTGGCAAGCAGGGCAAGCGCCCTAGTATCTACGGGGTCAGGTATCAGAATATTTGCAGGTACTCCGCTCCTGTGGTTTAGCTGCTCTGAAGGAACAAATCTTGCCCAGTTGGCCCCGTTGGGTCTTAAAATTGAAGACTGCCCTCCCAAGTATCTTCCGCCTGCGTTAGCTGCCTCATAAAAGTTAACCGCCATTATCATTACCTCCTGTTATAATATCCATACAAGGTTTCATCGGATCAATTTTGAGCGGATTTCAAAGAATATGATGGGGGCCAAAAATCGAAGAGCCGGCTTTCGCCGGCTCTTTTTTATCTCTTGGTGTACTGGAAGCGTTTCCTGGCGCGTTTGCGGCCGTATTTTTTTCTCTCCTTGGCTCTGGGGTCCCTGGCAAGACATCCTGCTTTTGACAGTTGAGGCTTTAGTGCGGCATCTATGCGGCACAGAGCCCTTGCAATGCCGAGCTTGACCGCATCGGCCTGCGAAGCCACTCCTCCTCCCCTGCACAGGACCTCGGCATCGTAAGAGGACAGTTGATTTACTATGACAAGCGGCTCCAGGATAGAAGAAATCAAAAGCTGGCGGCTAGAAACATACTGTCTGTAGTCCCTTTTATTAATGAATATGGCGCCGCTGCCGGGATAAAGGAACACTCTTGCAACTGAGGTCTTTCTTCTCCCCACCGCAACAGCAAGCGGCTTTTTACGAAGATCTTTTTTGCTCTCTTTTTTGAAATGAGTTGTCTTTTCGGATGCTCCGGTCTCACCCGCTGCCGCGGCTATTTTTTTCCTTGCCGGCTTTTTCGCTGTCTTCTTTGTCTCCTGGCTTTCGGTCATTTTTTTACTCCTTTTAAACCTCTAGTTGCTGAGGCTTTTGCGCGGTCTGCTTGTATTCTGCACCCTTATAAACCTTCAATTTTGTGATCAGCCTATCCCCCAGCCTTCCTTTAGGAAGCATCCCCCTTACAGCCGAAGTGATCACCCTTTCCGGGAACCTGGAAAGCTGGTCCTTTAACGCGGTCATCTTGTGGCCTCCAGGATAACCGGAATGCCTGAAATAGATCTTCTGCTCCATCTTTTTGCCGGTTACCTTGATCTTTGACGCATTTATTACCACGACAAAGTCGCCTGTATCAATATGGGGAGTGTACTCCGCCTTTTCTTTGCCCCTTATGACATTGGCCACTTTGCTGGCAAGCCGGCCCAGGACCTTGTCACTGGCGTCAACTATGAACCAGTTCCTGCTCACTTCCCCTGTTTTTGCCGAATATGTACTGTTCCTTTTCATTGTTCCATCCTTCCGCGTGCCTTTTTCAGTTTACCAGCTCCAGCAGGACCATTTTTGCATTGTCACCTCTGCGCGAACCTGTCTTTGTTATCCTGGTCACACCGCCTTTGTTATCCTTGAACCTCTCCGGAGCCGTTGCAAAGAGCTCTTTGACAAGGTCTTTATCCCGGATCATCGAGAACGCTTTCCTTTTTGAGAAAAGGTCCCCTTTTTTAGAAAGAGCCACCAGTTTTTCTGCAAAGAACCTCACTTCAAGCGCCCTTGCCTTAGAAGTTGATACCTTCCCGTTCTTTAAAAGCCCCGCCGTTATGCTTTTAAGCATGGCCAGCCTCTGGTCCGTGGGTTTGCCCAGTTTCCTATATGCTTTTTTGTGCCTCATGTTACTTTTCTTCCCCTTTTTGAGCTCCCTTGAGGTTCAGATTGTACCTGGAAAGGCTTTCCTTGATCTCCTCGCTTGATTTGGACCCCAGATTTTTTATCTTGTCCAGATCGTCCTCGGTAAGCTGTACCAGGTCCCTGATCTTGTTGATGTCCGACTTCTTAAGGCAGTTAAGAGACCTTGCGGAAAGCTCTAGTTCGTCCACGCTCATTTCAAGGACCGCGTTGTCCAGGTCGTCGGAGCCTTTTATCTCGATCTGGAGTTCATCCGCCCGTTCCCCCATGTTTATGAACATGTCTATATGGCGCTCGAGTATCTTGGCGCTTGCTTTTACAGCCTCGTCCGGCTTTATCGAGCCGTTGGTCCACACATCAAGCACCAACCTGTCATAATTTATCTCCTGCCCTACTCTGACCTCTTCTATTGTGAGGTTCACTTTTCTGACGGGAGTAAAGATAGAATCAACCGGGATAGTGCCCAGGGGCTGATTGGCTTTCTTGTTCCTCTCCCCGACCACAAAGCCTTTTCCTTTTTCCACCACCATTTCTATATTGAGCTTGCCGCCGGCTTCAAGGGTGGCGATCGGCTGGTCCGGGTTCACTATTTCGATCTCCGCATCATGCTTTATGTCCTTGGCGGTAACAAGCCCTTTGCCGTGCGCTTCCAGCTTGATTATTTTAGGGACATCCGAGTGGGACCGGATCACAAGCTGTTTTATGTTTAGGATAAGCTGCAGCACATCCTCAACCACATTCGGTATAGTGGAAAATTCGTGCGCGACATTCTCTATCCTGATCGAGGTCACCGCCGCCCCCACCAGGGACGAAAGGAGCACTCTTCTCAAGGTGTTGCCCAGGGTCGAGCCGTATCCCCTCTCAAGAGGCTCTGCAATGAACCTTCCGTAATAATCGTCATGCGGCTCGTACTTGACCCAGGGCTTTTCTCCTAAAATCACCATCTGTTTTTCTCCTCCTATCTAGAATAGAACTCGACTATCAGGTTCTCGGATATCAGGGTGTCCATCTCTTCCCTTCTGGGATAGGACATCACTTGCCCCTGCATTTTTTCGCTGTCGTAGGAGAGCCACGAGGGGGCCTGGCGCTCCGAAAGTTTTTCCAGTCTCACCTTCATTTTGCCCGCCGAAAGTTCCTTTACGCCTATCACATCGTTAACCTTGACGCAAAAGGACGGAATGTTGACCTTTTTGCCGTTAACCATTATATGGCCGTTTCGCACCAGCTGCCTGGCCTCTTCTCTTGAAGAAGCCATAGCCAGCCTGAAAACAACATTGTCAAGTCGCCTTTCCACCAGTTCCAACAGCTTTTCGCCGGTAGAGGTCTTGCTTTTTGAAGCAAGTTCAAAATAATTCCTGAACTGGACCTCGGAGAGGCCAAAGATCCTTTTTGCTTTCTGTTTTTCACGGAGTCTAAGAGAGAACTCGGACATCCTTTTCTGCGCCTGTCCGTGCTGTCCGGGCCGATAGCCCCTTCTTGCAAATGCGCATTTGGCGCCATAGCATCTGTCCCCCTTAAGGAAGAGCTTTGCCCCTTCGCTCCTGCACAGTTTGCATTTTGGTCCCGTGTGTCTTCCCATTTAAACTCTCCTTCTCTTTCTGGGCCTGCACCCGTTGTGAGGGATCGGCGTCACATCTTTAATACAGTTGATATCGAGTCCGGCCGCCTGAAGCGCCCTGATAGCCGTTTCTCTGCCGGAACCCGGGCCTTTGACAAAAACGCTCACTTCTTTCATCCCGAGTTCAAGGGCCTTTCTCGCGGCGATCTCGGCCGCGGACTGGGCCGCAAAAGGGGTCCCCTTTTTGGTGCCCTTGAATCCCGCGTTCCCCGAGGATGCCCAGGCTACCACGGCGCCTTTTGAATCCGTGATGGATATTATCGTGTTGTTAAAAGTAGCCTTAATATAGGCAGTTCCCTGCAGAGGGGCCCTCTTGTCCTTTTTTTTCTTCTTAACTACTTCTTTTTCTTCAGCCATTAATTAGACCTCCCTTTATTCCGACTTTTTATTTTCTTCTTTTCTCTTGCCGACCCCGACCGTCTTTCTCTTGCCTCTCTTGGTCCTTGCATTTGTCTTGGTCCTCTGGCCTCTGACGGGAAGCCCTCTCCTGTGCCTTACGCCTCTGTAGGTCCCGATATCCATAAGCCTCTTTATATTGAGAGAAACATCCTTGCGCAGATCGCCTTCCACCTTGTAATTCTTTATGATGTCCCTTATCCTGACTATCTCTTCCTCCGTCAAATCCTTTATCTTGGTATCAACAGGGACAGAGGCTTCTTTAAGTATCTTGCGGCTTACCGTCTGCCCTATTCCGTAGATATAGGTGAGGCCTATCTCGGCCCTTTTATTCTTAGGAAGATCTACCCCGGAAATTCGCGCCATTTTATTCTCCTTTTACTCCTTCAGCCCTGTCTCTGCTTATGCTTTGGATTTTTGCAGATAACATAAAGTTTGCCCTGCCTTTTGACCATTTTGCAGTCCACGCAGATCTTTTTTACCGACGATCTTACTTTCATCTTATTTCCCCCTGTAGGTAATTCTTCCTCTGGTAAGATCATAGGGGGAAAGCTCCACCCTGACCTTGTCCCCGGGAAGGATCCTGATAAAATGCTTTCTTATCTTGCCGGACACATGCGCCAGCATTACCTGCCCAGTCTCAAGTTTTACCTTGAACAAAGCGCTTGGAAGAGCTTCGAGCACTTCCCCTTCAAACTCTATGACATCCTTGTCTTTTACCATTTCAGATCCTTGTCAGGACTTCGACGCTGTCGCTGCTCACCAGCACCGTGTGCTCAAAATGCGCCGACAGACCGCCGTCGGAAGTGACCACGGTCCAGCCGTCGTCCAGGGTCTCTATCGAACTCTGTCCTGTGTTCAGCATCGGCTCGATCGCAAAGGTCATGCCCGTCTCTATCTTTGGCCCCTGACCGGGCTTTCCAAAATTAGGTATAAGAGGGTCCTCGTGCAGCTGCCTGCCGACACCGTGTCCGAAAAGGTCCCTGACAACGCTGTAGCCCTTTTTTGAAGCGTGAGACTCAATGGCATGGGAAATATCGCCTATTCTTTTGCCGCTTTTTACTGCTTCAATGCCTTTCTCGAGGCATTCTTCCGCTGCCCGGATCAGGTTCTTTGCGCTTTTTGTGACCTTGCCGACCGGAAAGGTTTTTGCGGTATCTCCGTAACAGCCGTTATAGATGGCTCCGACATCAATGCCGACAATATCGCCTTCGCACAGCTCCCTGTCGCCCGGGATGCCGTGGACCACCTCATTGTTAACCGAAAGGCAGCTCGCATGGCGGTAGCCCCTGTAGCCCTTGAAAGCCGGCTTAGCGCCGCTTTTTACGAGCTCATTCTCAATAAAAGTATCCAGTTCTATTGTCTTCATCCCGGCTCTTACCTCTTTCCCCGCTTTTAACAGGACGCTTGCCGCTATCCGGCACGCCTCTTTAATGTTCTTTATCTCTTCCTCATTCTTCTTTATTATCATACCGCCGCAAGGATCCTGGCTTTTACCCGGGCCGGAGCACCTGAACCGTCAACCTTTGCCAGCAGGCCCTTTTTCTCATAATGGGACTTTAAAGGGGCCGTTTCCTTTTCGAAAACCTCGAGCCTTTTCACGATCGTCTCCTCTTTGTCGTCATTCCTTACATAAAGAGGGGATGCGCAGAAATCGCATTTGCCTTCCTCTTTTGGAGGATTGGAGGATACATGGTATACCCTTCCGCAGTTCCTGCAGGACAGCCTGCCTGAAAGCCTCTTAACTATCTCCTCATTTGGCACATCTATATAGACAGCCCTGCTTATGTCCGTTATTCCTTCAAGAAATTTTGCCTGATATACGGTCCTGGGATACCCGTCAAGGATAAATCCGCTTTTTGCCTTGGCAAGCGCATCCCTGGCAATTTCATTGACAAGGTCATCCGGCACAAGAGTGCCCGCCTTAAGGTGCTCCTGAGCTTTAATTCCCGAAGGCGTCCCATCCTTTATCGCCTGCCTCAAAATATCCCCCATCGAAATATGCGCGAGCCCGGCCTCCAAGGCTATTTCTTTTGCCTGAGTTCCCTTGCCGGAGCCCGGAGGGCCCAAAAATATGAGCTTCTTTTCCATTTAAGTAAGAAGCCCTTCATACTGTCTGCTGATAAGATGGGACTGTATCTGACGCACCAGATCAAGGGCCACTCCCACTACTATTAGCAGCGCAGTGGCTCCCAGCCCCTGGAAAGTCATAATATGCGTAAGACCTTCTACAATGCTGGGGATAACGGCTATAACAGCAAGAAAGACAGCCCCCATCAAGGTCAGTCTTGTTATCACATATTCAAAAAAGTCAGCTGTGGGCTTGCCGGGCCTTATCCCGGTTATGAACCCTCCGTACTTTTTGATGTTTTCCGCAAGCTCTTTCGGGTTAAAGGTAATAGCTGTATAGAAGTAACAGAAAAAGAAGATCAGCAGAAAATAAAAGAGCATATAAAAAGAGCCGCTCGGTGACACCGCAGAAACAAGCCCCCTTACAAGATCATTGGGTATGAACTGCGCAATAGTTGCCGGAAACAGCAGCACGGAGGACGCAAAAATGATAGGGATAACGCCTCCCTGGTTAAGCCTTAAAGGTATGTAAGTGGTCTGACCGCCGTAAACCCTGCGGCCGACTATTTTCTTCGCATACTGTACCTGCACCCTGCGCTGCGCCTCCTGCACTATCACTATCGCAACTATCATTACAAGAAAGACCGAAAGAAGGACCGCGACACCTGCCACGCTGGCCCCTCCTTTTACGATCATAAAGGTCTGCCCAAAATAGGACGGGATCCTGGATACAATGCCGGCAAAGATTATCAGAGAAGCCCCGTTGCCTATCCCGTTAGCCGAGATAAGCTCCGAGATCCACATTATGAACGCTGTTCCGGCGGTAAGAGAAATGACGGTACTTATAAGAAAGAACGGGAAGCTGTATCCCGGCACAAGCACTCCCCTCAGCCAGAAGGACATGCCCACCGACTGAAAGACCGCCAGAGCGATCGTAAGGTATCTCGTATACTGTGCTATCTGCTTTCTTCCGGAGTCGCCTTCTTTGGAAAGTTCTTCGAGCTGAGGTATGACAGCCGTCAAAAGCTGCATTATGATCGAGGCGTTGATGTACGGGACAATGCCCATTGCAAAGATCGAGAATTTGACCAAGGCTCCTCCTGTAAAGAGGTCCAGGAACCCGAGAAGGTTGCCCTGGTTAAAAAGGGCCTGAAGCCTAAGGGTGTCTATTCCCGGGACCGAGATGTGCGCCCCAAGCCTGAAGACCGCTATCATCCCCAGAGTAAAGAGGACCCTCTTTCTCAGGTCTGCTATATTGAACAATCCGGCAAGACTTGTGATCACTTAATTACGATAGCCTTTCCTTTTGCGGCCTCGATCTTTTTGGCCGCCTCTTCGCTGAACTTATGAGCTTCTACAGATAGTTTTTTCTTAAGTTCTCCGCCTCCAAGCAGTTTGACAGGAAGAAGGGACGCTTTTTTTGTGGAAGAAAAGAACTTGTCTATCAGGTCCTGCAGTTTTACCACAGCCCCTTCCTCAAAAACCTCCAGCTGCGCTATATTGAGTATGTTGTACGCCTGTTTGAAAGGATAGTTCTTGAAGGTGCCCATCTTGGGAAGTCTTCTGTAGAGCGGTGTCTGACCTCCTTCGAACCTTATGCCTTTGCCTCCCCCGGAGCGGCTTTTCTGTCCTTTATGCCCCCTGCAGGCGGTTTTACCGTGCCCGCTCCCGTGCCCTCTGGCAACTTTTTTCGGTTTTTTCCTTGAGCCCTTTGCGGGAGATATGTGCCCGAGTTTTATCATGACGCCTGTACCTCTGTTCTTTTTAGCTGAAGCAGTCCGTCTATGGTCGCCCTTGCCACATTGATGGCATTTGCAGATCCGATGGATTTTGCAACTATGTTCTTAATGCCTGCCAGCTCCAGCACCGTCCTTACAGAACCTCCGGCTATAACGCCTGTCCCTGAAGGTGCCGGCTTTATGACCGTGCTGCTTGCGGAAAACCTTCCGGTGCAGTCGTGCGCTATGGTGCCGTCCTTTATATCAACCGTTATCAGGTTCTTCTTGCCGTCCTCAACGGCTTTTCTTATGGCAGATGCGACTTCGTTGGCCTTGCCAAGCCCCAGCCCCACCTTGCCTTTGCCGTTGCCTACAATAACAAGAGCGCGAAAGCTCATTTTTTTTCCGCCTTTGACCACCTTGGTAACGCGCCTTATCTGGACCACTTTCTCGTTATATTCTTTTACTTCTTCGTTCCTTCTGTATTGAGCCACATTTCCCTCCTGTTAAAATTTCAGGCCGGCCGTCCTTACGCTCTGCGCAAGCGCCTCGACCCTTCCGTGATACTTTTTTTCTCCCCTGTCAAAAACAACTGAGTTGATGCCTTTTTCCAGCGCCCTTTTTGCCAGCACTTCTCCCACTTTTTTTGCGGAAGCGATATTAACCGCCGTCTTTTTGTCCTTTTTCACTTCTTTTTCGACCGTCGAGGCGCTTACAAGCGTCCTGGCGTTCTCGTCATCGATTATCTGTGCATAAATATTCTTAAGGCTTATAAAGACCGACAGTCTCGGCCTGACCGACCTTCCGAATATTTTTTTCTTAATGTCTTTCATTTCGTTCTCCCAAAAAATTATGCGGCTTTTGCCGCGGTCTTACCGGCTTTTCTTCTTACATACTGTCCGCTGTAACGGATCCCCTTGCCTTTATAAGGCTCCACTGGCCGGACATGCTTGATATCGGTGGCTATCTGCCCTATTACAACAGGATCGCATCCGGATATCTTTATCTTTGTCTGGCCTTCAACGGAAAACTCCACCCCTGCCGGAGGAACAATGACAACGGGATGCGAATATCCCATGGAAAGGTTAAGGTTTTTTCCTTCCTTTGCCGCCTTATAGCCCACGCCTACTATTTCAAGCACTTTTTCAAAGCCGGTATGGGCTCCCTTTACCATATTGGCTATCATAGACCTGTAGAGGCCGTGCATGGACCTGACCTTCTTTTCTTCGCTGGTCCTCTTAACAAGCAGCGTGGTCCCCTCGAGCTCTACTTTTATCGAGGGATCAACAGCAAGCAAAGTCTGGCCTTTGGGGCCTTTTACAGATATCTTATTGCCGTCTATCTTGACCTCAACGCCTGATGGGACCTCTATCGGAGCTTTTCCTATTCTTGACATATTACTCCTACCATATCTGGCAGATGACTTCGCCGCCGACATTTTTCTGCCGCGCCATAGAGTCTGTCATCAGCCCCTGTGAAGTTGAGATTATCGCCAATCCGTACCCGCTTTGCACAAAAGGTATGTTCTTCGCTCCCGAGTACAAATGCCTCGAAGGCTTGCTCACCCTCTTGATGCCGCTGATGGCGCATTTCTTGTCGGGTCCGTACTTGAGGTCGATCTTTAGGACCTTGCGGGGACCTTTGGCAAGGATTTCAAAACCGTGTATATATCCCTCGTTCTTGAGCAATTCGGCTATTTTTGCCTTCATTGTCGAGCCCGGCATCTCCAGCCTGTCATCTCTTTTCAATATCGCGTTCTTGATCCTCAAGAACATATCGCCTATCGGGTCTTGTATAGTCATTTGTACTCCTTTACCAGCTCGATTTGGTCACCCCGGGAAGCAGCCCGTTATGGGCCGCGCTCCTGAAGCAGATCCTGCAGAGTCCGAATTTTTTTATCACCGCCCTGGGCCTTCCGCACTTTCTGCAGCGGGACTTCCTTCTTGTCGGGAACTTTACTTTCTTCTTCAGTTTTGCCAGCCAGGATGTCTTGCCCATTATTCTTGTTCCTCCGTTATGCTGTCCTAAACGGCATGCCCATGAGGGTCAGAAGAGCCCTGGCCTCTTTATCGGTCTTTGCCGTGGTGCAGATAGTTATGTCCATGCCCCTTACCTTGTCGACCTTGTCGTAATCTATCTCTGGAAATATCAGTTGTTCGGTCACTCCCATGGTGTAGTTGCCGTGCCCGTCAAAGGACTTAGGAGAGATCCCTTTAAAGTCCCTGATACGCGGCAGGCAGATGTTGATCAGTTTGTCAAGAAAGTGGTACATCCTTGTCCCCCTCAGCGTAACCTTGCAGCCTATGGGCTGTTTGGCCCTTAGCTTGAAAGCGGCGATGGATTTTTTCGCTTTTGTGACCGCGGGCTTCTGTCCGGTGATAGCCGCAAGCTCGGCAAGAGAGATATCCATGGCCTTGGGATTGGAAACGGATTCCCCAAGCCCTCTGTTGATGACTACCTTCTTTAGGCACGGGACTTGCATCCTGTTGGTGTAGGAAAATTCCTTTGTGAGCTCTTTTACTATTACCTTGTCGTACTTTTGCTTTAGGGTTGTCACTTTATTTCACCTTGTCTATGATCTCTTTACACTTGGCGCAGGCCCTGTAAGAGTCCTTTTTGATAAGTCGGGACGGCTTTGAGCAATGCGGGCACACGGCCATAAGCTTGGACAGCCGGATTGGCAGCAGTTTCTCTATTATGCCTCCCTGAAAGTTCCTGTTGGCCTTTAAATGTCTTTTAACCGTGTTGATCTTTTCAACAATGGCGCAGCCCTTGTCCGGCAGGACCTTAAGGACCTTTCCTTTTTTACCTTTGTCTTTTCCCGAAATGACCAGGGCAGTGTCGCCCTTTTTTATTCTTGGCTGCATTTTATACCACCTCTACCGCTAATGAGATTATTTTCATATAGTTCTTGTCGCGCAGCTCTCTTGCCACCGGTCCGAACACCCTGGTGCCGATCGGGTTGCCCTGGTCGTTGATGAGGACCGCCGCGTTGTCGTCAAAGCTTACATAAGAGGCGTCATCCCTGCGCAGAGCTTTTTTTACCCTGACAACCACTGCTTTGACCACCGCGCTTTTTTTGACCGTCATATTGGGAGTGGCGTCCTTTACAACGCCTATTATCACATCCCCCACGCTGGCATACCTTCTGAAAGAGGTGCCCAGTATCCTGACGCAAAGGATCTGTTTTGCTCCTGAATTATCCGCCACATTCAGCCTTGTTTGAACCTGTATCATTTTACGCCTGGTCCCTTTCCGCCCCAAGAATTTTGGCCACCCGCCATCTTTTGTCCTTTGAGATCGGCTTGGTCTCGATTATTTCCACCCTGTCGCCCGTCTTGCAGCTGTTTTTCTCATCGTGGGCCTTGAACCGGGACAGCCTCTTGATGGTCTTTTTGTACAGCGGGTGCTTGAACAGCCTCTCAACTGCAACAACCACGGTCTTCTCCATTTTGTCGCTTACGACAAAACCTGTCCTTGATCTCTTTTTGTTTTCCCTGTTATTTTCCTGCATTCTTCTTCTCCCTTGCAGCGGTCAAAAGCCTGGCTATGTCTTTTCGAAGGGACCTTTTTTTGAGCGGGTTCTTGACCTGCGTTACCGCGGACTCGAACCTGAACTTAAGAAGCTCTTTACGCAGTTCGGCCTCTTTTGCTTTTATCTCCTGCCTGCTCATTTCTTTTATTTTTGAGTACTTCATCACTTGCCTTCCTATGCTTTTTCCACGAACCTTGTCATTACGGGCATTTTGTGCCCCGCCAGCCTCATTGCTTCTTTGGCATCTTTCTGGCTGACACCGGCCAGTTCAAACAAAATGGTCCCGGGTTTAACAGGAGCCACAAAATATTCTGGAGCGCCTTTGCCTCCGCCCATCCTAGTTTCTGCCGGCCTTGAGGAATAAGGCTTGTCGGCCAGGACCCTTATCCAAACCTTGCCGCCTCTTTTCACAAAATGCGTAAGGGCCTTTCTTGCGGACTCTATCTGGGAAACCTTGAGCCATGCGGTTTCAAGGGACTGCAGGCCGAACTGCCCGAAGGCGAGAGTGTTGCCTCGGCAGGCCCTTCCTTTCATCATTCCTCTCTGCTGTTTCCTGAATTTTGTGCGTCCCGGCTGCAATACCATTTTTTTTACCTCACATCGTCATCTGAGTAACGACCTGTTCCTGGGCCGTAGTCTGAGCCTTTCTTTCTTTTTCGGGCAGGACATCGCCTTTATAGATCCAGACCTTGACGCCTATCTTTCCGTATAGCGTCATAGCCTCGGTAAAGCCGTAATCTATCCTGGCCCTGAGCGTATGCAGAGGCACCTGTCCTCTTCTGTACCACTCTGTCCTGGCTATTTCCGCCCCGCCGAGCCTTCCCGCGATCATAACCTTGATCCCTTTGGCACCCTGGCGCAAAGCTTTGAGCACGGTCTGCCTCATCACTCTCCTGAAAGCTATCCTTTTTTCCAGCTGGCTGGCTATGTTCTCCGCAACCAGTATCGAACAGGTCTCCGAATTGCTTTCCTCCTGAATATCAAGCTGGACCTGTTTTTTTGACCAGTTCGTCCCTGACAAGAGCAACATCTCTTCCGCCTTTTCCTATGATGAGTCCCGGCTTGGCCGTGTATATTGCTATCTCTATCTGATTGGCCCTGCGGTGGATCTTTATCTTTGAGATGCCGGCCCGGAACAGTTTCTTCTTCAAAAAGTCCCTGATGCTCCGGTCTTCCTCAAGATTGTCCGCGTAGCTGTCGCCCTGGGCAAACCATGTGCTGTCCCAGTCCTCGATTATCCCCAGTCTGAACCCCTTAGGGTGGATCTTCTGGCCCATTATTTTGCCTCCGCTTTTTGTTCCTGCAGACTTTCGACGAACATTGTGATATGAGAGAACCTCCTGATCCTCGAAAAAGCCCTTCCCCTTGCCCTGGGCCTTATCCTCTTAAGCGGCGTAGCCCTGCCCACATAGCACTCGGAAAGGACAAGAGACGCTTCATCCATCTTATAGTTGTTCTTGGCATTTGCCACAGCCGACTTCAAAGCATTCTCTGCAAGCTTTGCTGCCGAATGCGGCAGGAACTTAAGTATTGCAAGAGCTTCTTTAGCCATCTTGCCCCGCACAAGGTCAAGAACCCTTTTTACTTTTCTTTCCGAAACTCTTTGATATTTTGCCTGCGCCTTAACCTTCATTTCCAGGGATCCTTCCTTTCATCACGTAAGGGACGCCGATTTATCGGTAGGAGCGCTGTGCCCTCTAAAATTCCTCGTAGGAGAAAATTCCCCGAGTTTGTGCCCTACCATGTTCTCTGTTATGTAGACGGGTATGTGCTTCAAGCCGTTATGCACGGCAAAGGTAAGACCTATCATCTCAGGGATTATGGTGGACCTTCTTGACCAGGTCTTTATGATCTTTTTGTCCCCGGTCTTTGAAGCCTTCTCTATCTTTTCCATCAGATGATAGTCAACAAAAGGTCCTTTTTTAAGCGATCTTGCCATCCTTATTTCCTCCTGACAAGGATATACTTGCTACTTGCCTTTCTCTTGCCTCTGGTCTTAAAGCCCAGCGTCGGCTTTCCTGTCGGGCTCACGGGTCCGGGACGACCCACCGGCGATCTGCCTTCTCCGCCTCCGTGCGGATGGTCGCATGGGTTCATTGCAATGCCTCTTACGCTGGGCCGGATCCCTCTATGCCTGCTCCTGCCCGCCTTGCCTAAAGAAACGTTCTTTACATCAAGATTGCCGACCTGGCCGATGGTAGCCCTGCACTCTATGCTGATAAGCCTCTCCTCGCCGGAAGGAAGCTTGAGAGTGGCGAACCGGCCTTCTTTTGAAGAGATCACCGCAAAGGACCCCGCGGACCTGGCCAGCTGTCCGCCTTTTTGAGGGACCATTTCTACATTGTGCACCGTGGTGCCCTCCGGGATATTCCTGATGGGAAGGCAGTTGCCAAGCGTTATATCAGCATCGGGACCGGATTCTATCTTGTCCCCTACGGTCAGTCCCAGCGGGGTAAGTATGTAGCGGAGCTCTTTGTCGTCATATTCCACAAGGCTTATCCTGCAATTCCTGTTTGGATCATACTCTATGGTCTTGACCGTGGCCGTCATGTTGTCCTTGTCCCTTTTGAAATCTATCAGGCGGTATTTTCTCTTATTGCCCCCGCCCTGATGCCTTACCCTTATCCTGCCGGTAAAATCCCTGCCGGCATGCTTGTGCAGGACCCGGGTAAGGGATCTCTCGGGTGTAGTGCAGGTAATATCGTCATAGGACAGATCTATCCTCTCTCTGGTGCCGGGCGTGATCGGCCTTCTTGTTTTAATTGCCATTTTTACAGCATCCCTTCAAGCATCTCGATCTTTTGACCGCTCTTAAGTTTGACATACGCCTTTTTTGTCCTTGCGCTCCTGCCGACGCTGCGGCCGACCTGTCTTCTTCTGCCGTCGGAGTTTATGGTGTTGACGCTTAGCACCTTCACATTAAAAAGCTTCTCGACAGCGTTCTTGATGTCCACCTTTGTGGCATCGGGCAGAACGGAAAAAGCATAGATATCTGACGAAGCTTTAAGGCCGGCTGATTTTTCCGTTATTACAGGCTTGATTATTATCTGATCAAAGTTCCTCATTTTCCGGCATACCTCTTTTCCAGGCTTTTGACCGCGGCCTTGTCCAGCAGCAGCCAGTCGTGGCTTACCACATCAAGCACATTTATGTCCTTTGAAGGCACCAGTTTTGAACCTTTCAGGTTCTTTGCAGATCTGATCGTCTTTTCTTCCGCTCCATCAAATACCATAAGGCTGTTTAGAGCCCCGAGCTTTTCAAGGAAAGAGGCCATATCTTTTGTTTTTCCCGAAGCGGGCAGTTCCTGGTCTACCACCTTCAATTTGTCAGAGATGGCTTTATCGCTTATCACCATCGCTATCGCGGCTTCCCTTGTTTTCTTGTTAAGGGAGTGCGAAAAGTCCCTGGGCTTTGGACCAAAGTTGACGCCGCCGCCTCTCCACAGAGGAGACCTTATGGAACCGGACCTTGCTCTTCCTGTGCCCTTCTGGCTCCAGGGTTTTTTGCCGCCGCCTCTTACTTCTGTCCTGGTTTTGGAAGAAGCTGTCCCCTGCCTTTTTGAGGCCATAAGCCAGGTAAGGGCCAGATGGACCACGCTTTCTTTTGGGGTCCTTGAAAAGACCTTGTCGCTTGCTTCAAGGGTCCCCGAATTTTTCCCGTTAATATCCACCAGTTTCAGGCTTGTCATTTCTTCTTTTCCGCCTTTTTAGCAGCCGTTCTCTTTATCGTTACAAAAGCGCCCCTGGGCCCCGGCACCGCGCCTTTGATGAGCACTATGTTCTTTTCTGGGTCCGCTTCAAACACCATAAGGTTCTTCACTGTCACTTTTTCTCCGCCCATCCTGCCTGCCATCCTTTTGCCTTTATAGACCCTTCCAGGAGTTGTGCCCGCCCCGATAGAACCCGGGATCCTGTGGGACTTGGAACCGTGGGTCATATGGCTTCTCATGAAATGATGTCTTTTTACCGTTCCGGCAAATCCTTTGCCGATGGACACTCCTATCACGGACACTTTTTCTCCGGCTTCAAAGATATCCGTCTTTATCTGCTGCCCCAAAGATACCTTTGAAGTGTCTTCTGCGCCAAACTCCTCAAATTTATTAAGGTTCTCTTTAACACCTGACTGAGCATAAGAACCCAAGATCGGCTTGGTAGACCTTTTTGAGACGCTTGTACCTATCTGGACCGCTTTCTTTTCCTCAAGTATCCTGGTAACAAAGCACGGCAGGGCCTCTATTACCGTTACCGGAACAGCAGCTCCCGCCTTGTCGTATACCTGGGTCATACCTAATTTTTTACCGAATATTCCAAGAACCATTTTATTTCCCTTAAGATAGTTTTATTTCTATATCGACGCCGGCCGGAAGATCTATCTGCATCAGAGCATCCACTGTCTGGGGAGCCGGATCCAGGATGTCTATCAGCCTCTTGTGCGTCCTTATCTCAAAATGCTCTCTCGACTTTTTATCGACATGCGGCGACCTCAGCACACAGTAAACCTCTTTATCGGTCGGAAGAGGTATCGGGCCCGAAACCGCGGCCCCCGCCCTCTTTGCGGTCTCTATGATCTTCTGCGAGGACTGGTCCAGCATCCTGTGGTCATATCCCTTGAGCCTGATCCTTATCTTTTGTCTTGACACTTTATTCCTGCGCCTTTCCCGACGATTTAAGGATTATACCTTCCGCTATGTTCTTTGGCACTTCTTCATAGGACGAGAACTCCATTGTATAGGAAGCCCTTCCCTGGGAAGAAGACCGCAAAGTTGTGGAATAACCGAACATTTCGGAAAGAGGCACTTTTGATTTTATGGTCTGCATTTCCTTATAGGACTCCATGCCTTCTATGCGGGCCCTTCTGCTGTTGAGGTCTCCCATAACATCGCCCAGGTACTGCTCCGGGGTAACGACCTCCACCTTCATTATGGGCTCCAGCAGCACGGGCTTTGCCTTCATCACCGCGTCTTTGAAAGCCATAGAACCTGCTATCTTGAACGCGATCTCGGAAGAATCGACTTCGTGGAAAGAACCGTCATACAGAGTGACTTTTACGTTCAAGACCGGATAACCGGCAAGCACGCCACCGGTCATTGCCTCTTTGATACCCGCTTCGACAGCAGGAATGTATTCCCTCGGAATTGCGCCTCCGACGATCTTGTTCTCAAATTCAAAGGTCTTTTCCTTTGAAGGCTCGATCTTAATATAAACATGGCCGTACTGTCCTCGGCCTCCCGTCTGTCTGATGAACTTTCCTTCGGCCTGAGCGCCTCCCTTGATGGTCTCTCTGTAGGCCACCTGAGGTTTGCCCACATTGGAATCGACTTTGAACTCGCGCAGCAGCCTGTCCACGATTATCTCGAGATGAAGTTCTCCCATGCCTCCGATGATCGTCTGCCCGGTCTCGGGATCCGTCCTGACCGTAAAGGTCGGGTCTTCTTCGGCAAGCTTTTGCAGAGAGGCTCCCAGTTTTTCCTGGTCTGCCTTGGTCTTGGGCTCTATAGCAACGGAAATTACCGTTTCCGGAAATACCATGGACTCAAGTATGACCGGCGCTTTCTCGTCACACAAAGTGTTCCCGGTGGTGGTATTCTTAAGGCCTACCGCCGCGGCAATATCTCCCGCGTTGACCTCTTCGATCTCTTCTCTCTTATTGGCATGCATCTGCAGCAATCTTCCGATCCTTTCTCTTGTACCCTTTGTCGAATTCAATATGTATGATCCGCTTTTCATTGTTCCTGAATACACCCTAAAAAAAGTCAGTTTTCCCACGAACGGGTCCGTCATTATCTTGAACGCCAGGCCTGCAAAGGGCGCGCTGTCAGAGGCCCTTCGCACCGCCTCTTCCCCGCTGTCGGGGTCTATCCCTTTTACCGCAGGTATGTCAACCGGTGAAGGAAGATATTCTATGACCGCGTCCAGCAGGGGCTGAACGCCTTTGTTCTTGAAAGCGGTTCCGCAGGTGACCAGAACGATTTTCCCGCCGATCGAACCTTTTCTAAGCCCGGTCTTAATCTCTTCTACCGTTAACTTGTGTCCCTCTAGATATTTTAGCATTAATTCATCGTCCGCGTCAGCAGCCGCTTCAAGAACTTTTTCATGGTACCTTGCGGCCTTGCTTTTTAACTCCTGCGGTATCGGCTCCACTTTGAACTTTTCACCTTCGGCATCTTCATAAACGATGGCCTTCATCTCCACCAGGTCTATCACGCCCTTAAAAGAGTCTTCCGCTCCGATGGGAAGCTGTATGGCGACCGGATGGGTATGGAGCCTTTCGTGCATCATCTTCATTACCCTCTTAAAATCCGCCCCCACCCTGTCCATTTTGTTGACAAAAGCAAGCCTTGGAACATGGTTCCTTACAGCCTGCCGCCAGACAGTTTCGCTCTGAGGCTGGACGCCTCCGACCGCGCAGAACACCGCCACAACCCCGTCAAGGACGCGCAGGGACCTCTCCACTTCTACTGTAAAATCAACGTGACCCGGCGTGTCTATTATATTTATCCTGTGCTCTTTCCAGGAACAGGTCGTGCAAGCGGAGGTGATAGTTATCCCTCTCTCTTTTTCCTGCTCCATCCAGTCCATGGTTGCTGTGCCTTCATGCACTTCGCCGATCTTATACAGCTTGCCCGTATAATAAAGGATCCTCTCGGTAAGCGTGGTCTTGCCCGCATCGATGTGGGCCATGATACCGATGTTCCTGGTCTTCTCAATCGTGAATTGTCTTGCCATCTTCTTCCTTTCCCTCTACCACCTGAAATGCGCAAAAGCCTTGTTGGCCTCTGCGGTCTTGTGCAGGTCCTCTCTCTTTTTTGCCGCTCCGCCTGTCCCGTTAGAAGCATCCATTATCTCGGAGGCCAGCTTTTCTGCCATGGAACGTCCCTGCCTCTCCTGTGCCGACATCCTTAGCCACTTCATGGCTATAGAAGTCCCCCTGTCCTTGGTTACTTCGATCGGGATCTGATAGGTCGAGCCGCCGACCCTTCTGGATTTGACCTCCATAAAGGGCGTGATGTTTTTCAGCGCTTTTTCAAATACGGCCATCGGGTCCTGCGAGCTCTTTTTTGCGACCTGGTCCATGGCCCCGTAAAAGATCTTTTCGGCCGTTGCCTTCTTGCCTTTGATCATAAGTTTGTTAACGAACTTCTGCACCATCAGGCTCCCGAACTTGGGATCGGCAGATCCCTTTCTCTTGCTTATCCTTCCTCTTCTCGGCATGTTATTTAGCCTCCGCTTTCCCCTGGCCCTTTGGCCTCTTGGCTCCGTATTTTGATCTTGACTTTAACCTGTTCTCCACTCCGGCCGTGTCAAAAGTCCCTCTTACTATGTGATATCTGACACCGGGAAGGTCTTTGACCCTTCCGCCTCTGATCAGGACGACCGAGTGTTCCTGAAGGTTGTGCCCGACTCCCGGAATGTAAGCAGTTACTTCCATTCCATTGACAAGGCGGACCCTCGCCACTTTTCTCAATGCGGAGTTCGGCTTTTTTGGAGTGGTGGTGTACACCCTGATACAGACGCCCCTTTTAAGCGGAGAGCCCTCCAGAGCGGGAGCCTTGCTTTTCTGTTTGCTTTGCTTTCTTCCCTTTCTTACCAGCTGCATTATGGTCGGCATTTGATCTTTCTCCTTCTTATATCTTCGGCGTCAGTTCAAGGTACCTGTATCCGGCAAATCCCGTGCCCGCGGGAATAAGTTTGCCGATTATCACGTTCTCTTTAAGCCCGTACATCTCATCCATCTTTCCTTCTATCGCGGCCTCGGTCAGTATCCTGGCCGTTTCCTGGAAGGAAGCGGCAGAAATAAAGCTGTTGGTGATAAGAGACGCCT
>JBAZKV010000016.1 GCA_041650635.1 Candidatus Margulisiibacteriota bacterium
GACAGGGCAAGCCCTATCTTCTTTTTCCTGAAAGGATTAAACATATTGATATACTACCATAATTTGTTGTTTTCAGCCCTCATTCCGGGTCCCGCAATCCCTCGATTATCTTGATCGCGGTCCGTGGGTCGACAAAACTGGCTGTCCCCACGGCTATGGCATCGGCGCCTGCTTCAAAGAACTCCCTTGCGTCCAAAGCATTCATGATGCCCCCCATGCCTATGATAGGGGCTTTTACTTCTTTTCTTACCTGTGCTATCAACTTAAGCGCGGTCTCTTTTATGGCGGGCCCGGACAGCCCGGCTGTCAGTGTCTTTTTTGTTACGGGGACCTCTACCGTGGTTTGGACCGTATTTATCATGGAAAGAATGTCCGCTCCTGCCTCAAGAGCTGCCCGGGCGATCATGGTTATGTCATCAACGTTTGGTGATAGTTTTGCAATGATAGGCAGATGTGCTTCGCGACGCGCATGTACGACCGCAGATATCACATCTTTTGTTAAATTAGGATCTTTTCCAAATACCATGCAGCCCTTTTGGACATTGGGGCAGGATATATTTACCTCAATCGCATCAATTCCTTTTTCTTTGGCAAGAATACCCGTTACGCGGGCATATTCTTCCACTGTCTCGCCTGCGATATTGACTATCACAGCTGTGTCAAGCTTTCTCAAGAACGGCAGGTAGTTTTTGATAAAGTATTCAACCCCTTCATTTTGAAGCCCGATAGAATTCACAAGGCCGTTCTCTACTTCTATCAGCCTTGGCTGGGGGTTCCCCTCTCTTTTGTTTAGCGTAACGGTCTTTGTTACAATGGCCCCAAGTTTGTTGAGGTCTACGAGGTCGGCAAATTCTATCCCGAACCCGAAAGTCCCTGAGGCCACCATTACGGGGTTCTTGAGCTTTAATCCTGCCAGGTCTATTCCCATATAAGGTCCTTTGCGTTGAACACAGGCCCGTCTTTGCACACCCTTTTGTTGCCGCTTACGGTCTTTACGGTACAGCCAAGGCAGGCCCCGATGCCGCAGGCCATACGCTCTTCAAGAGATACCTGGCAGGGAATATCCTCCTTAATGGCGATGTCTTTTACGGCTTTTAGCATAGCCTTTGGCCCGCAGGAATAGATGACTATCTTTTCCCTGTCAAAAGAGGACAGATAAGAAGAATAGAGAGCGCTGACGGTGCATTTTTCTCCGCAGGAGCCGTCATCGGTAGAAAGATAGAGTTTGGTCTTTAGTTTTGCCAGATCGCTTTGGCAAAGCAAAAGGCTGCCTGTGGAAGCTCCCATAAAAAAATGGCTCTCGATCCCAAGTCTTTTCAACTCTTCTTCAAGACAGTAAAGCGGCGCGGCTCCGCAGCCTCCGCCTATTAGCACGGCTATTTTATTCTTAATTATCGTGAACCCGTTTCCCAGAGGCCCTATTACATTAAGAAGACTGCTTTTTTTGGCCTTAGAAAGGGCCTCGGTTCCTTTCCCTACAACATGATAAAGGACCTCAAAGCCTTCTTTTTTTATGCTGTGGAGCGAGAATGGGCGCCTCAAAAGCGGAGAAACAGAATCCGACACTTTTATCTGGACGAATTGTCCGGGTTTTGCGTCATTAAAGATGTTTTTGCAGGTGAAAGAGATCTTGTAGTGGTCGGGGGCTATTTTTATATTCTCAACTATCCGGCAGTCTTCCTGGTAAAGCATATCTATTTAATTCTAACAAATACGGCGATCAAAAGGAAATAGTACTTGCTTACTCTTGACGGTCAAGGCTTGCGGCCCACCCAAGAATGTCCATGGCAATTCTTCCTGCCTCATCCATGTCATGCCCCATGGAAATGAAACCGTGGTTTTTCATTATCACAAAGTTCTCTCTGCCAAGTATATAGCGCACGGCTCTTGCCAATGCAAGAGTGCCAAAAGGTTCTTCTTTGGCCGTCTGCGGAATGCCCAAAACCTGCGCGGCATTCAATATAAGATCGCAATGCCCGTGAAAAATAGCGCAGACATCCGGCCTGTTTTGATATATGGAATAATGAAGAAATACTTCGGAAGAAGGCTCCCTTGTGCCGTGAGCGTACACTATGTGGTTATATTCGTCACAGCTCACAACTTCTGCAAAACTGTCATTTGTTAATCGATCTTTTGCCCCGAGTTTTGTTCCGGTAATGACAAAGTGGTGCTCTGACCAGGGTTTGACCCTAAAGCTTAAATTGCCAAGGGTCCCCAATTCATAAACGGGAGTAAGCCCGCTTTGCTGGAATCGGCGGCACCAGTTCATTAATTCCGGCATCCTGTCAAGATCGGGAACACTGCACCTTCTAATGATGGTCCTGAAGCCGGGAACAGTTTTTGCTATTTCCATAACAGACTCCTTTGATATATGTTCTTCAGGTTCTGTTGCCAGGTTGGCTTTCCACATCTGGCAGCGTATTTGTTATAGCTGTCAAGCATCTCAACCGTTCCGGCATAGGTTTCGCCGATCACTTTTGAGACAAGAGCAAAAGTTATGTTAGACCAGGGGTCCATATGCCATCCGTTTTGCCATGTGTTCTGGGCAAACTTTGAACTCTGGTACATCACAATGTCCCTAAAAAAGTCCAAAGCCGCTACGCTAAAAGAAAAACCCAGCAATTTCCTCATTCCGGAGTCAGCTGCTCCATTGATAGCGCCGATAATATAACCTTGTGTTTTTAGAGTTTCCGGGGCGGAAGTTTCCATTTCAAAATAGTCTGTAACCCCTTCTGCGACGGTCATTGACCCTCCAAGGACTATCAGGGACGCGTCGCTGTAAAACATTTGTCCGGTGAATTTGGGCCAGGGCATGGAATCAAAAGACCATTTTCCGGTCAAAAGCAGGGACGGGATAGCTTCTGACAGGACTGTCCGGCCGAATATCAAGCCGTTCCATGCAAGAGTTCCAAGGACTGCGGGAAGAAATTGTCCGCCGCTCATAGCGTACATAACGCCAAAGCTTGTCGCGGCAGAGGCGGCACATCTGGCTTTGTCATATTCGTCAAAAACGCCTTCCCTCATGACCGGCATGAAAAAATGGCGGGCAGCGCCCGGGTTTTGAATTTGTGCAAGAGGGACTTTCCCGATGGGGAAGGCCATTCTTTCTGTTCTACATATCATTACAACAGTCTATCGGCGGAAAGAGGAGGGAGATTTCAGCGGGATCTCAACTGTGGATATATTTTAGCACCTTTACTTTTTCCATGGTAACAAGCCCCTCTTTTATGGCCTCATCAAGGAATGGAAGCAGAAGGTCTATCTTTTCCTGGACATCCACTATCTCAACTATCACCGGCAGGTCCTGCGACAGGTCCAGCAGTTTCATCGAGTGGATCCTGCTGTCCGCGCCAAAACCCATAATGCCCCGCATTACAGTTGCCCCGGCCAGCTGGAGCTCCCTGGCCTTAAAGACTATCTGTTCGTGGAGCGGTTTTCCGGAGTAGGTGTCGCTTTCTCCAAAGAATATCCTCAGCAATATGCAGTCCTGCGGAAGTTTCATATTCCTACCCCCTTATTAAATTCATGAAATATTTGCCGAACATAAAACCCGCTATAACAAGCACAAGGCCCAGAAGATTGTTCAAAAGCAGGTTCATCACCATCCCTTTTATTTCGCTGCTCCGTATAAGATTAAGGTTCTCTATCATAAAGGTGGAGAATGTGGTATAGCCTCCGATAAAGCCGATAAAAACAAGGGCTCTAAGGTTGGGTGAAATGTTCATGACATCGGTCATTGCCCACAGCAGTCCTATTAAGAAAGAGCCGCTGAGGTTGACCACTGCCGTGCCGACGGGAAATCCGGATCGGACAAGCCTGCCCGAATATGAAGAAACAATATAGCGGAACACAGTGCCCGCCCCTCCTCCGGCAAACAGCAGCAGCAGTTTTGCGGCAGGTCCTTGAAGCATGATGGGCCTATTATAGCACTGTGTGCCGGCATGGTAAAATAGCAGAGAGACCGCAAAATAAGGGAGATATTAATGGAATTATTTTTTCAGGCCTGGCATGCGATGGGGCTGGACAGGGTCCTTGAAAAACTGGAAGTTGATGACGAGACAGGCCTTTCCGAAAAAGAAGCCTATCTCAGGAAAGAGAAGTTCGGGCCTAATGAGCTTACAAAAAAACGCGTTGTAAGTCCGCTGGTACGCTTTCTTCAGCAATTCAATCAACCTCTTATCTATGCCCTGCTTGCGGCGGGCTTTACGACGCTGTTCTTAAAGGAGTTCATTGATTCTTCAGTTATATTCGGTGTGGTCCTGGTCAATTCCATAGTCGGCTATATCCAGGAGACCAAGGCCGTGGACGCGCTTTCGGCCCTGGCTAAGTCCATGAAGACCTATTCCACGGCGGTGCGTGACGGCTCTTCAAAAAAGACCGCTTCAAGAGAACTGGTTCCCGGAGATATAGTGATGCTTGCTTCCGGCGACAAGGTCAGCGCGGATATGAGGCTTCTATACTCCAAAGGGCTCAAGTCCAACGAATCTGCGCTAACGGGAGAGTCGCTTCCGGTGGAAAAGAGCGCCGAGAGTCTTCCGGAAAGCACAGCTCTGGCCGACAGGAAAAATATGCTCTATGCCTCGACCCTTATCACAAACGGGGCCGCAAAGGCAGTTGTGGTCTCGACAGGCGACAGGACCGAGATAGGCAAGATCTCACAGCTTGTGGAAAATGCCGAGGATATGCAGACCCCGCTCACGAAAAAACTCGCTGATTTCAGCAAACTCCTCCTGTATGTGATAATGTTCTTTTCTGCCGTCACCTTTGCGATCGGCACCTTCATTTACGGCCACCCGGCCGTGGATTCTTTCATGGCGGCTGTTGCCATAGCGGTAGGGGCCATACCGGAAGGCCTTCCTGCGGCGATAACGATAATTCTCTCTATAGGGGTTGCCAGGATGGCCAAACGCAAGGCCATAATCAGAAAGCTCCCAGCGGTCGAGACCCTTGGAAGCACCACGATAATATGCTCCGACAAGACGGGAACGCTGACAGAGAATAAAATGACCGTCCAAAAGCTTTTTGCCTCCGGCAGGGCTTACGGGCTTTCAGGTCAGGGCTATATCACTGCGGGTAAACTGACCGAGCAGGAAGGCGGAAAAGAAGCGGACCTTTCCCGGAATGCGGCTCTAAAGGAGACTCTCCTTGCGGGATTGTTGTGCAACGACTCCAAGATAGTTCACAGTGACGGCGCCTTTTCTGTAGAGGGCGATCCCACCGAGGCGGCCCTTCTGGTGAGCGCTGAAAAAGCCGGCTTAAGCAGATCGGACATGGAAAGGCAGCTAAAGAGGATCGACGCTATCCCCTTTGAATCCGACAAGCAGATAATGGCGACCCTCCACAGTACAGAGGCGGCTCCCGTTGTATACATAAAAGGCTCCAACGAGGCAGTTCTAAAGAGATGCTCGTTCTTTTTGGACGCTTCCGGCAATATCGAGCGTATGTCAGATGCCGAGGCCATCAACAGGGCCACGGAGGAATTTGCATCCTCAGGACTGCGCGTTATCGCTTTCGCAAAAAAAGAAATGAAGCCGGGCACTTCGGTCATAGGCTATGAGGATATTGAAGGCGAAGCGGTGTTCCTCGGGTTCCAGGCGATGATGGACCCTCCGAGGCAGGAAGCTATTGACGCCGTTTCTGTCTGCCACAATGCCGGGATAATGGTCAAAATGATCACCGGAGACCATGCCTCAACAGCCAGGGCTATCGCTATTCAACTCGGTATAAAGGCTTTTCCTGCAGATGACCCCAAAAAGGAACTCATAGCCGTGACCGGAGCGGAGATGGAAAAATGGACGGAAGAGGATTACCGAAAAAAGACCATGGGCACCTCGGTCTTTGCCAGGGTCACTCCGGAGCAGAAACTAAAAATAGTTAAAGCTCTCCAGGACCAGAAGCATATTGTTGCCATGACGGGCGACGGAGTTAACGATGCTCCGGCCCTAAAGCAGGCCAATATAGGGGTTGCCATGGGGCTGGACGGCACCGAAGTTGCCAAAGAAGCCGCCGATGTGGTTTTGACCGACGATAATTTTGCCTCCATCAAGGCTGCCGTTGAAGAGGGCAGGGGGGTGTTCGACAATCTGCGCAAGTTCATAGTCTGGACCATTCCCACAAATGCCACTGAGGGACTGGTGCTGATGGTGGCTATAATATTTAATTTTGCTCTTCCCATTTCTCCTTTGCAGATACTCTGGATAAACATGATGACAGCTATATTTCTTGGCATGACGCTTGCCTTTGAGCCAAAAGAAGACAACATCATGCTCAAAAAACCCAATGACCCCGATCTGCCTATTTTTGACGGAATGCTGACACTAAGGACGATCTATGTCAGTTTTCTTCTCATAGTAGGGATACTGGTCCTGTTCAAGCACCAACTGATCCTGGGGACCGGGGTGGCTGCGGCACAGACGATCGCTGCCAATGTCCTGGTTTTTGGCGAGATGTTCTATTTGTTCAACTGCAGATCTTTTGAAAAATCCCTTTTTAGAATAGGAATATTGTCCAATAAGATAGTTCTGATAGGTGTTGCCCTTATGATCGCGGTACAGATGTTCTTTACCTATTCTCCCACCATGAACAGGCTGTTCGGGACCGAACCTCTGGGGCTTATGTCCTGGCTTGCGATCGTGCTCTTTGGGGCAGGTATCTATATTGTTGTTGAGACGGAGAAAAAAGCAAGGGCGGTTTTTGCTGCAAGGCGCACGGCTCCTATGGCAAGGGAGTAGAGTTTGTGAAGTATATATTTAGCTGGAGGATCTCCCTTGGTTTATTCTTGATCATCCTGTCCCTGCTCGGATATCTTTTGCATTATGCGGTCTTCAGGGACCTCCATCACATTATGATCTATCTGGTCGGTGATATTGCGTTCGTTTTTCTTGAAGTCCTGCTGGTGACCCTGGTCCTGCACGAGCTGCTTCACTACAGGGAAAAGAAGACCATGATGAGAAAGCTCAACATGGTAATAGGAGCATTTTTTTGCGAGGCCGGCACCGAACTTCTGAGGATGTTCTCCTCTTTTGACACCCACGCACGCCAGATAACCAAAGACCTTATCGTGAGGGAGGCCTGGTCCAAGAAGGATTTCTTGAAGGCGCTAAAAGAAACATCCCTCCACAATTTTAATATTGAGAGCGGCAATGACAGCCTTGAACAGATAAAAGACTTTCTCAAGCAAAGGCGACAGTTCCTCCTTAATCTGCTAGAGAACCCTAATCTCCTTGAACATGAGGCCTTTACTGATCTTTTGTGGGCGGTATTTCACCTTGCCGAAGAACTGCTTCAAAGACGCAGCCTGAAAGGGATCTCTGATGCTGACAGGGCGCATCTTAACGGCGATATAAAGAGGGTTTACCGGCTTCTCATAATCCAATGGCTTCAGTATATGGAACATCTTAAGGAAAATTATCCGTATCTTTTCTCTCTCGAAATGAGGAGCAATCCTTTTGATGAGAGCGCCTCGGCAGAAATAGCGCAGTAAAGACCTTAGAAGAATAATCCGGAAGCTCCGGCCGTAAGAATGGTCACTATAATCCCTGATATCATTACACCTGCCAGGATCAGTAAAAATGCCCTTTTTGAGGGTATCCCGAACAGATATGCAGCTATGGAACCTGTCCAGGCGCCTGTCATTGGAAGCGGGACCGCAACAAAAAGGATAAGCGTCAGCTCGCCCCAAGCTTCATAATGGCCTTTGAACTTTCTTCTGGTCCTTTCAAAAAGCCAGTTAAAGAACGCCCTTGCGCGCGGGCTCTTCTGTATCAAGAAAGAGGATACCTTTTCAAGTGCGGCCAGCAAAAAGATCACAGGCACCATATTGCCGACCACGCTCCAGACATAGCTTTCTAATACTCCCATCCCGTGGACCGTAAGGGCAAGGGGAATAGCAGCCCGGAGCTCTCCCACAGGGGTCATGGCGGTCAAAAAGGTTGCCAGCTGCGGCGTCAGATCTTGAAATAGCACATTGTTCATGTCCCTATTATATCATCGCCGTCCCTCATTACGCCGGATATGTTCTATAATCAAAGTCAGATATGCAATGTCCGCTGTGCAAAAGCATTTCAAAAGGCTTTTTTGAAGGAAAGAACGGCATATACTACGCCTGCCCCCTGTGCAAAGGCATCTTTTTAGGCCGGGAGAACCTGCTTTCCTTTGACGAAGAAAAAGAGCGCTATCTAACCCATCAAAACTGTGTTGAAGACAAAGGATATCAGAAGTTCGTGGGGCCGATAGTAAAAGCGGTCAAGGGCTCTTTTTTGCCGGCGTCACAGGGGCTTGACTTTGGCTGCGGACAGCGATCGGTCATCAAGCATCTGCTGCAGCAGGACGGATATTCCGTGGCGCTCTATGACCCTTTTTTCAAGGATGAAAGGCAAGTGCTTTCAAAAAAGTATGACTATATTGTCTGCTGCGAAGTGATAGAGCACTTTCATGACCCGGCAAAGGAATTTATGCTCCTGTCGTCCATGCTTAAGCCCAAAGGAAAACTGTTCTGCATGACAGAGACCTGGGACAGCGAAAAAGAGTTCGCTGCCTGGTATTACAAGAACGATCCTACCCATGTCTTCTTTTATCAGCAGGCAACTGCGGCTTGCATAGCAGAAAGGTTCGGCTTTTCAGATCATAGAATAGAAGGCAGGCTGATAGAGCTATCCAAGTTATAGTTTAATAATGCTTCCCGCGCCGATGCGTATAAAGTCCTTGCCGAATTCCGCCTTAAGCGCTTTTGACGCTTTTTCCCCTGTACAGTGGCAGGGCGCGATCTGTCCCGGGAGCATCTTTTTTAGTTCTGCGGCAAGCTTTTTAAGCTCTTTGTCCTTTTTGTCGTACAGATGGAAACCCCCGAGCAAAAGGCAGGGCATGCCCTTATGCAAACTGCCGGCCCTTTTAAGTATAGTGCTTAGCCCGGGATGGGCGCACCCTGTAATAAGCACATAACCTTTCTCAGTATCCACGATAAGTGACTGTTCCTTGATCTTTGTCCCCAGCTCCCCGGTGGTGCGGATGCCTTTGAGCATCTCTTTAGAGGCAGAGCTTTCTTTTATCTTTGCCCCGTTGTTCTTGATCTCCTCTTTGAATCTTTTTGAAAAAGATGGCAGGACATGGACGGAGACCGCGCTGTTCTCCTTTAGAAGATCGAACAGCCCTCCCGTGTGGTCCCAGTGGGAGTGGGACAGGACGATGCTGTCAATATCCTTTGGGCTTATCCCCGCCTTTTTCATATTGGCCAGCAGGGTCTTGCCGCAGCAGCCGGTGTCAAAAAGGACGGTGTTTTTGCCGTTGTCTATAACGCAGGCAAAGCCGTAGCCTGTCCCAAAGCCTTTTAAAAAAGCCTTATTGTCAAAAACAACAGTTATCGTAATATTGAGTTCCGATGTTCCCATTGTTGTTCCTTGGCCGTCCTTTGGAGCGGCCGCTGACGGAAGCAGCAGAATGAACGCCGCAAGCCCGGCAGCAATGCGCGATCTTGTCAAAAAGCTACTACCTTATCGCTTTCTTTCACCAATTCGTACATATCTTTCATTGTATTCAGCGGGCACATTTGTGAACCTTCTTTTCCTCTGGACTGTATGCAGGTGCCGCAGGCAAGTATGACGCCTCCGTTCCTGACAAAGGCATCCGCCTGTTCTTTGGTGTTAAAGTTTGAAGTGCTTATGCTTTCATACTCCACGCCTTTTCCCATCAAAAACACTTTTACCCGGTCTTTCTGTCCCAGGCAGAAATTTGCGTACCTGAACGCGTTCCAGCAGGTTTCGCCGTCATTGACCGAAATTACTATCCCTATTCTCATTTGCGAACTCCTTTCGTATATTATAATACCGAACTATCCGCTTTTGTTTGGGTATATCTCGTATAGTTCACGGTAGGGCGATGGAGTGAAATTCGGCATTAAAACATTGGCCCCGCACTCAAGGGCCTCAAAGCGGTGGTCTTTTGCCGAAAGGCTTCCCACGGCCGTTGTTGCCGGGATATTAATATCCTTCATCACTATCCTTGTGGCGGCAAGGGTCCTAAGCACAAGGTCGATATCTCCGGCAGGCTCGTTCTTTAAGGCTGTCTTTTTATGCGGAATAAAGGGCCCGGTGCCTATCATCTCAAAGCCCGACCTGTAAAAGAACAGTATGTCTTTGGCAATGTTAAGCAGGGTCTGCCCCGGAAGGCCCACCATTGTACCGCTGCCCGTTTCATATCCAAGTTCCTTGAGGTCCGATAGACATCTTATTCTGTTCTCAAGGCTCATTCCGGGATGGAGCGCTCGGTAAAGCTCCGGATTAGAGGTTTCTATCTTGAGGAGATACCTGTCGGCTCCCGAATCCTTCCACTTTTTATAACTGGATCGGCTTTTTTCTCCGACAGAAAGGGTTACCGCCATATTATCATGTGTTTTCTTTATCTTTCTTATTATCCAGGCCAGCCGATCATCGTCCAAACTGCCGGTTTCTCCGGATTGAAGCACTACCGTGTCAATATTGCTTGATGCTATCCTTTTGACCGAGGAAAGTATTTCTTCGTCCTTCATGGTGTAGCGCTCCAGTTCCCTGTTCCTGCAGGAGATACCGCAGTAAGAGCAGCTTCTGTCGCAGATATTAGAGAACTCTATGATGCCGCGAAGCAGTATCCTGCGGCCTTTGTGCTGTATCTTTATCTTGTTGGCAGCGTCAAAAAGAGCCTGCCTGTCGGAGCAGAGCAGGTCGTTTATCTCTTCCGCGGATTCATACATACTTGTCCCTCAAACCGCTGTCTATCTGTTCGTAAAAAGCCGAAAGTTCCTTTCTGTCGCTGGGGTCAAGATTGACCAGAGCCTGCTTGATCAATTCATACCCTTTATGCTTTACGCTTTCCGAGGCAAAATCGTCAAGATACTCTTTTAATGTGATCAGAGCGTTCATGGTGCATTTGCCTTTTATTGTTCCCGGTTTTGCCAGGTTCATAAAGACTTCCCCTGTCCTTGAAGACCTATAACAGGCTGCGCAGAAACTGGGGATAAAACCGTTCTCTACCAAAGACCCCATGATCTGGTCAAGACTTCTGTTATCGCCAAGAACGAACTGGGCTCCGCTTTTTGAAGGTGACTCTTCATAGCCTCCGGGAGAGGTCCTTGAAGCGGCGCTCATCTGGGAAATTCCCAGTTCAAGCAATTCGTCCCTGAGGCGGGGATTTTCTCTGGTAGAAAGGATCATGCCGGTGTATGGGACTGAAAGGCGTATCACGGAAACAACTTTTTTGAAATCAAGGTCATTAACCTCGTGGTCGGAATAAAAGTCAACGCCTTCGGCAGGTTCTATTCTTGGGACAGAAATGGTATGAGGCCCGACCCCGTGAATCTTTTCCATGTGTTCAACATGCGAAAGCATTGCCAGAGTTTCAAATTTATAGTCGTAAAGCCCGTATAACAGCCCGATACCAATATCATCTATCCCGGCCGCAAAAGCTCTGTCAATTGCGTCCAGGCGGTTGTCCGGATCGCTTTTGGGGCCCCTGGGGTGCATTTTTTTGTAGGTGGCCTGGTGATAGGTCTCCTGAAAGATCTGGAAAGTCCCTATTCCTGAGGCTTTGAGCTTTTTGAACCCTTCTACCGCAATAGGAGCGCAGTTGATATTGACCCTCTTTATTTTGTGATCTTTGTAGCGCGCTGAATAAACAGCCTTGATCGCTTCAACATAATAATCCTCATTCTTTTTTCCCGGAGGCGGGGCCTCTCCGGCTACCACCAGGACTCTTTTCTGCCCGTTCTTAAGCAGTATTCTTGTCTGTTCTTTTATTTCGTCAGAAGATAGATGCGCTCTCTTGATAGCTCTGTTATCAGATCTAAAAGCGCAGTAAAGGCAGTTGTTGACGCAGTAGTTGCTTATGTAAAGAGGGGCAAACAGCACTATCCTCTTGCCGTAGATCCTTTGTTTAACTTCCTTTGCGGTCTCAAACAGCCTTTTGAGCAGCCCGGGGTCAGATACGGATAACAGTTTTGAGGCTTCCTCAAGAGAAAGCCTTTTCAGCGAAAGGGATTTTTTTAATATCTCCTCCACTTCTTTTTCTGGGACGCTGCCTCTCTTTTCTGCCAGTGCCAGGAGCTTTTCTTCATTAATATGCTTCATTTGTCTTTCTCTTATATTGATTTGCTAGCGGATAGAGAACGGTTCCAGCACCCTGTTAAGGATGCCGAACAGATGACAGATGCAAACCCCGTAATTGGTGACGGCAACGCCCGCTTTTTTGCATTTTTCTATCCTTAAGAGCATTTCTTTTCTGGTTATCATGCAGGCCCCGCAATGTATGACGAGCCTGTATCTTGAAAGATCCCTTGGATAATCCCTTCCGCTGACGGTGTCTATCCTGGGCTTAAATCCGAGGTGTTTAGCCAGCCATTTAGGCAGCTTTACTCTTCCGATATCCCCTTCGACCGGATGATGGCTGCAGGCCTCGGCTATAAGTATTCTATCGCTCTTTTTCAGGTTGTCCAGAACTGCCGCTCCCCTGACAGACTCTTCCAGATCCCCCTTGTATCTGGAAAAAAGTATAGAAAAAGTAGTGCACTTTATGTTTTTCGGGGTTTCTTTTGCGGTCTTAAAGGCTACCTGCGAGTCGCAGACGACCATTGCAGGAGGTCTTTTTAGCGATGCCAGCATTTTTTTGAGGCCGTTCTCTTTTACGGTAAGGGAGGCGCAGCCGTGGTCCAAAAGGTCCCTGATAACCTGTACCTGAGGAAGTATTATCCTGCCTTTGGGGGCCGCAAAGTCTATCGGAACTATCAGAAAGGCCAGGGACCCTTTCGGGACAAGGTCCCCTATGATGGGGCGCGGCCTTAAATACTCGTCTGGCAGGGCCTTTATCAGCAGTTCTCTAAAGGCGCTAACATATTCTTTTCTTCTGACGGCATCGGTGCTCGAGCAAAACAGTATTCCGGCTCCCTTTGATCTTAACTTCTTTAAGAATGTCCCGGAAGGGCCGTGCAGGTCCGCCTTGTTCACGACAATAATTACCGGAGTATTCCTTTTTTTGAGTTCAAGGGCAAGGTTCTCTTCGTATCTTCCCCAGATAGAAGGCTCGGTGATTATCAGGCCGATATCCGCGCGTTCAAAGATCTTTTTTGTTTTTTCAAGGCGTTTTTTGGAAAGCCGGCCTTTGTCATCTATGCCTGCCGTGTCAAGAAAGACAACAGGCCCCGCAGGAAGCAATTCCATGGTCTTTTCCACCGTGTCGGTCGTGGTCCCGGCCAGGGAAGAAGTGACCGCCACATCCTGACCCGCCACCATGTTGAGAAAAGTGGATTTTCCGGTGTTTGTCCTTCCAAAAAGGCCTATCTGCAGCCTTAAGGATTTTGGTGTTTTATCGGTATCAGGACTTTCGGGTAATGTTTCTTCGGCTTTTTCCATGTTTAACCTTGATCGCCGACGAATTCCATGATATTTTCCACTATTTTTGTGAAAGCCTCGGCGGATCTGCTCTTTTTTCCAAAGGACATGAACGGAGTCCCTTTGTCCGCAAGCTCTACCAGTTCCATTTCAAAAGGCACTTTGCCAAGAAAGGGGACTCCAAGCTCTGCTGCGGCCTTTTCCCCTCCGCCTTTTTTGAAAATGTCCAGCTCCGTCTTACAGTGAGGGCAGATAAAACCGCTCATGTTCTCTATGATCCCGGCTACGGGGACCCTGATCTCTTTTGCAAAAGAAACGCTTTTGCGCGCGTCCAGTATCGCAACATCCTGCGGCGTGGTAACTATGACCGCGCCCGAAATATTGGGAATGAGCTGGCAGGCGCTCAAAGGCTCGTCCCCTGTGCCGGGGGGAGAGTCGATCACTAGATAATCAAGGCCGCCCCAGTTTACATCGGCCAGGAATTGCCTTATAAGAGAGGCTTTCATCGGGCCTCTCCAGATCATCGGAAGGTCAGGGGAATTCCCCGTCAGCGCAAGGCTTACGGCTTTAAGGTTTTCGGACACCTCAACAGGCAGTATGCCGAACTCAAAGCCGAAGATGGATTCTTTCTCTATTCCCAGCATTTTTGCGATATTTGGTCCGTGTATGTCAATATCCATAAGTCCGACTTTTTTACCCTTGAGCGAAAGGGCATAGGCCAGATTGACGGCCACGGAGGTCTTTCCGACCCCGCCTTTACCGCTCATCACGATGAGGGTGTGTTTGACCCTCATCATTTTTTCCTTTATCCTTTTGTTCTGTTCGTCGAGTTTTTTTCTTCCTTCGTCCTGCATCAGCTGGCTCCTTCCTTTATTTCTTTCCAGAGCTTTTCAAGTGTTTCCTTGACCGGACCGCTGCAGTATTCAACGGCAGGTTTGCCGCTGGCCACTGCTTCGACCACTGTTTTGTCAAAAGGAATTTTTCCTACTACCGGGACCCCTTTTCCTTTGCAGTATTCTTCTATTCTTGCGGACATATCGCTGTTGAGATCGAATTTATTGATCAGCAGTTTGGAGGGCACCTTAAAATGAAGAGCGGTGTCTATTGCCCTTTGGGCATCATGGAGTCCGGACAGGGACGGTTCTGTAACTACCAGCGCGAAGTCCACCCCCGACAAAGAGGCTATGACCGGACAGCCTATCCCCGGGGGGCCGTCGATGATCACATATTGCAGCCGATTTGTTTCTGCAAGATCTGCAGCTACCTTTCTTATTTTAGATACGAGTTTCCCGGAATTTTCCTCGGCTATGCCCAGCTTGGCATGGACAAAAAGCCCGTAGCGCGTTTCCGAAAGGAACCACTCTCCCGCCAAATTTTCTTGCATTTTTATGGCTTTTTTAGGACAGACAAGAGCGCAGAGGCCGCAGCCTTCGCAAGAGAACGGCTCCACCTCGATATCCCGGCTTATGGCGCCGAACCTGCATACGCGCGCACACTCGCCGCATTTGCTGCACATATTCTTGTCTATGACGGCTGTTTCTCCGCTGCGGAACTCATGGCGCTCTTTGACCTTGGGGCCAAGCAGCAGGTGCAGGTTTGCCGCGTCAACATCGCAATCGACCATGACCTTGCTGTCCGCAAGGGAGGCAAGCGAACCCGTTACTACGGTTTTGCCTGTGCCTCCTTTTCCGCTTATAACTACTATCTGTTTCATGTTTTGAGCCTTTCCACGAGTTCTACAGCTTTTGCCACAGTTTGCCTGCAGGTCGCCTTTCTTGCAGCCCTGATCTCCGCGCATTTCAGGGAGCCGGCGCAGGCCTTGAATTCATCCGACAGTTCTTTATCCCTGCCGATACCGGCCTTTTTTAAAAGGGAAAGGGCGGCATAAAAGCTTCCGCAGTATCCTTCGGGAGCCCGGCCGAATCCGCAGGCCGAAAACCCTTCGATATCGGGATCTGATGTCAGGCCGTCGTCCGCAAAGGCTGCCGCAACGGACTGAGCGCAGTTTAGGCGTCTTTTTCCGTTAAGGCCGCGAAAATGCTCAACAGCTTTTTTAACTCTCATTTCTTATTTCCTTGTCAGCGCCCCTATCTTTTTTAGGAGCGATCTGAACTCTTTTTTGTACTGCGGCAGCGGTTCGATAATGGGGCTGCCCTTAGAATATGCCTTTGCAATTTCCTTCTTAAAGGGTATTTTCATCAGGACCGGGATATTCCGGTTTTTGCAGTAAGTTTCAACTTTGTCATTTCCCATATCGCACCTATTGATGATAACCCCGACCGGTATCTTTAATTTGTGCATTGCCTCAACTGCCAGGGCCAGGTCGTTCATGCCAAACGGAGTTGGTTCGGTGACCAAAAGACAAAGATCGCTTCCTTTAACAGTGGCGATCACCGGGCATGATGTTCCCGGAGGAGCGTCTATGATCACTGTTCTTGAGGTGTCCGCGAGTTTTTTTACCTGCCTGATAAGAGGAGGGGACATTGCCTCCCCGACATCAAGCCTTCCGTGCGCAAATAGTAGCCCGTTCTTTTTTCCTGTTTCGATATTTCCGATAGGGCGGTCAACTTCTTTAATTGCCTGCTTCGGACAGAACATGGAACAGGCCCCGCAGCCGTGGCAAAGCTGCGGAAAGACCAGGACCTTTCCCGAACCTGCTGCGCTATTTGGAAGAACGGCTATCGCGTTATATTTGCAGACAGAGGCGCATTTGCCGCACAGGCTGCATCTGTCCCTGTCAACAACAGGGACCGGAATGCCGGCCTTAAAGCTCTTTTCGATCTCCGGCTTCAAAAAGATGTGCGCATTCGGCTCTTCTACATCGCAATCCAACAGCTGGGTATTATCAAGCGACAGGGCCAGACCGACTGCAGCGGTGGTTTTTCCTGTTCCGCCTTTGCCGCTTGCAACTGATATTATCATTTGTTCTTTTCTATTGCCTCTTTTACTGTTCCTGATATCCCGGACAGGACCTCTATCCCTGCCGCGGTCAAAGTTCCTAAAGCGTTTGGCCCCACATTGCCTGTAAGCACCTTTTTTGCGCCTTTAGAGGATACCAGTTGAGCGGACTGCGGACCAGCGCCCGAATTTGCCGACAGGTTAGGGTTTTTTACGGCTTCGAACTCTCCTGTCTCAGTATCAAAAAACATAAAATAGGAGCATCTGCCGAACCTGGGATCCACTTTTGCCCCCGGGTCTTTATCCTGGGCGCTTACGCATATGATCATTTTATTCTCCTTCTTTGTGCTGATGACCGTGGGAGCAGGCCTCTAAGCCTCCAAGCCCGTTCTTCAAAAGGTCCTCTATCGCTTCTTTTGCCTTGCCCGCATGTCCAAACACGATGATGCCATTTTCTCTGAACTTTTGCTGGGCTCCCATACCCATACCGCCTGAAATAACATGCGTCACCCCGTATTTGCGTATCTCGTCAACCGCCAAACATCCCCCGCCTCCGTGGACCGCGTTGTTAGGAACGACCTTTTTTGCCGTTACTGTGCTGTTGTCGACATCCGCAATCAAAAAGTGTGTGCACTGGCCGAAATGCGGGCACACATTGCTTTCCAGCCCGGAATCGTTATCGAGCGTAACTCCTATCCTCATTATGATCTTCCTTTCTTTTTGTCCACGACATAAACAACGAAATTAGGTGTGTCGTGCCTTTCCGGTTCATAGCCCAGTTCCCTGAATATCCTGCCTATAAGCCCTGTATCGTTGTTGTGCTCTTCGTGTGTGTTGCCGTCCATGGCGTGTATCGCCCTGATGATCTCAAAACCGCTCTCGGAAAAATCGGCCACTACTATTTTATTTTTGGTGACCCGCAGCATTTCCGCCATAACGGCTTTTGGGTTGCTGAAGTGGTGAAAACCGTTTATCGACACGGAATGGTCAAATTCTTTTTCGAGAAACGGCAGGCTGACAGCGTCGCACACACAGTAAGAGATCCTGTCCAGGGTCTTGTCATGGGCGGCATTGAGCAGCGCGGTCCTGGTGTCACTGTCCGAAACATCCACGGTAGTTATCGATCCTTGGGATTTTGCAAGAAAGGCCGCGGTTACTCCTCTCCCTGTGCCTATCTCCAGCACTTTGCTTTGCAGGGGAAGCAGCAATCCGGCTATATGGCTGTATGCAGATGCACGGTCCATCCCGTATCTAAGATGGATTCGCTCCCTTTCTTCCAGTCGCTTTCTGTTCTCTTTTATCTCTTCTTCTTTTAGGAAAGCGGCTGACTTGTCTATATACCTGTAAGGTCTTGTCAAGCTGAATTCCTCTCATCTTTTGCCCAGCGGATCTTGCAGAAAAAACCTCTTGCCAGCCCAAAACCTCTGCCAAGCCCCCTGCCAAAACCTCTGCCGCCTCCGCGGCCAAAGAAACCGCGGCCCCGGCCAAACGGCACGCAGCCGCCAAAGCCTCCTCCGGTCCCCGGTCCCTGTCCCCATGGCCCTGTTCTGTCTCCTCCCGGCATTGCACTCACCTCCTTTTCAAAAAGATCCCCATCTTCCGTGCCTTCTGCCTCTGCCAAAGCCCGGCGGGGGCACAATATGCTCCCCTCCGGTCACTTTAAGCGCTTTTGTGTTTATCAGGGCATTCAAGATCTTTTTTCTTCCCGAATAAAGAAGCCTCTGCACAGTTCCTCTGGAGATGTTCATCTTTTTGGATGCTTCTTCCTGTTCCATTTCTTCAAAGTCGCACAGGCGCATTGCTTCAAGTTCGTCCTGTCCCAGCTCTATGATCTCCAGTCCCGAAAGCGGGATACCCCTGGGTTTAAAGAAGGTGTCCCCGCCCAGCGGAGCGCAAAACCTCCATTTTCTTGGTCTTGGCGTCATTTGGTCAGACCTCCTTAAAGGTTTTAGTGTGCATATGCACATTATAGTGTTTGGCGGCCGCCCTGTCAAGAAGCTTCTCTTTAAAGCCGGGGAAGGGGCTTATGTGCGGTTCTTTGTCTGCATAAGTGCCGATACGAAGGCGGTTATAGGTATGCAAAGCACAAGTCCTATGCTTCCGGCAAGCGCACGGACCGCTTCTGTTACTATCATCTCAAGGTTCATTATCTTGTCTGGGGAGATATTGTTGGCTATCAAAAGCATAAGAAGCGGCATGGCCGAGGCGGTGTAGGCCAGGATAAGAGTGTTGGACATGGTCCCCATAACATCCCTTCCCACATTCATACCGGCGTTAAAAAGGTCTTTAAAATTGGAATTGGGATGTACCTTATGGACCTCTTCTACTGCCGAGGCGATCGACATCCCTACGTCCATGACAGCGCCCAGGGCTCCTATTACGATGCTGCCGAACAGCAGCCCCTGATAGTCTATCTTAAGGTTCATCGAAAAAAGCAGCATTTTGGATTCTTCGCTGCTTAGCCCGGAAAGATGGACCATGCTGCCTACCGCGTAAGCGAGCAGACCTGCAATAGAAACGCCGAAAAAAGTACCTATTGCGGCGCTGTAGCCCTTGGCCGTTCTTCCGGCGATTATCCTGAAAACGATGACAAGGACCGCCCCTGAGATAGCTACCGAAACAAGAAGAGGATTAAGCCCCATAAAGGCAAGGGGGAAAAGCACCAGAAAGACAAGCACTACGGTTATCAGAAGCCCAATCAGCGACTTAAGGCCTTTTAAGCCGCCCAGGGCCACAAGCAGGAGGCAAAAGAAAAAAGCAAGCCAGTATATAGGAGCGTCTCTTTCATAATCGGCGATGTTAAAAACCGGGGTGCCGTCGGGGCTTTCGGCCCGGGTCGGATATTCATCCACATATAGCATGACCCTGTCCCCGGGACGCAGTATCATGTCAGAGGCTATCATGCCTCCGGAGGCCCTGTGCTCTAAGGTCATCTGCTTTCCGGAAAACCTGCCCGATGTCACTTTGACGGTCACTTCCTGCACGAGGGTTTTCATGGCAGGGGAGGGGCCCATGCTTTCTGACAGGTCTTTTACCGAAAGCACCTTTGCCCTTGCGTGCTGCGGCTGGTGCACTTCTTCAGAAGCAAGGCAGGGCATAGAAAGCACAACTGCCGCGGCCAGGAAAGCGGATATCAACTTGAGCTTCATGTTTTAATGATACGGACAATAGGAGCGGCTTGTCAAGAAGGGCAAAAAAAAGCCCCCTGAATAAGGGGGCTTTTTCAACTGCAAGTCAGGGCCTAGTTCTTTGCGGCCTTTACGGAGATCCTTTTGGGCTTGGCCGCTTCTGCTATCGGGGCCTTTATGGTCACCACGCCGTCCTTAACCTCGGCTTCTATCGCTGAGGCATCGACCGGGCGCGGCAGATAGGTCGTGTAATCTACAGAAGAGATCATCTGTTTTCTGTAAACGACCTTTTTCTTCTTCTTTTCTTCCTCTTTTTCTTCAACTGAGCCCGTTATGTGGAGCACGCCGTCTTCATAGGTGATATCAAGCTTTTCTTCGGGTATTCCGGGGACCGCGGCCTTAACGAACACCCTATCGTCCTGTTCATAAACATTAAGGCCCTGGGTCATAGTCAGTTCCGGCCACTCCGCTATGTCCTCAAAGAACGGCTGCCATGCCTGCTTTTGCAGAGAAAAGAGGTCTCCTTTGAACGGATCGAACTTGATGAGCGCCATAAGTGTTCACCCCCTTTGGATCGTTTTTTCCAATTAGCACTCTAACATGCCGAGTGCTAATTTGTCAAGGGTGTTTTGCTCCCCCGGCCTCAAGAACCTTAACAAGTTCTTCCTTAGAAAGGTATCCGATGTGGCGGTAGTATTCTTTTCCCATAGAGTCGAACAATATCTGGGTCGGGATGGCCCTAACCCCGTATTTTTCCCCGTACGGGGCTCCCTGCCTGGTCCAGACATCATGATAAACCACCTCGACCTGCCCTTTGTACTCGGCTCTTATCTCGTTAAGAATGGGCTCCATTCTTTTGCAGGGTGGGCATTTTTCTGAACCAAGCTGTATATAGACGACCTTTATTCCTTTTGTGGGGACAACGGGCTGCTTTAGAGTTTTTTCCGCTGCAAAACCGATAGAAAGCCCAAACACCGCTGCTGCCAATAGAACCGCAAAGTATCTAACCAGTTTCTTCATTCCGGTCCTCCTTTTTACTGCATTAACCATCCGAATAAAATGCCTGATATCGTGGCCATAACAACGACCAGGGAAACATAAACGATGGTCTTTCTTGTTCCAATAACGCTTCTTACCACAAGCATCCCGGGAAGGCTTAAAGCGGGACCGGCAAGAAGTAGCGCAAGAGCGGGGCCCTTTCCCATGCCGGCATTAAGCAGCCCCTGGAGGATGGGCACTTCGGTCAAAGTAGCAAAGTACATGAAAGCGGCAATTATTGAGGCAAAGAAGTTAGCCTCAATAGAATTTCCCCCGACAAGAGCTGCAATATATCTTGAAGGGATCATGCCCTCGTGTCCGACCCTTCCCAACAAAAAGCCGGAGATCAGCACTCCCATCAGCAGGAGCGGGAGAATATACGCCGCATATGCCCAGGATTCCATAAGCCAGCACTTTATATCGTCCTTCTTGAACCACTTAACTAATGCCGCAAGCAGCCCCAGAGCGGAAAAGCCCGTGAACCACCACTTAAGCGCAAAGACCGCTCCCCATATGCCGCTGTCCCCGGCAATAGGTCTTCCCCAGTTGGCAAAGACAAGGATAAAGACAAGAGAGGCGATGAACAAAGCCGTCTGTTGCAGCGGCCGATGGCTTTTTTCTTCGGGTAGATCAAGCACCGAACCGGAAAGCCTTTCCTTTTCTTCGTTCCTGAAGATGAAATGCATCAGAAGCCCTATTACGATGCTGAAGGTTATTGCTCCCAGCGCCCTGGCCAGCCCCAGCTGCCAGCCAAGGATGCGCGCAGTAAGTATTATTGCAAGCACATTGACGGCAGGCCCCGAATATAAAAAGGCTATTGCCGGGCCAAGACCGGCTCCTCGTTTATAGATCCCGGCGAACAAGGGCAGCACAGTACAGGAGCACACCGCAAGTATCGTTCCCGATACAGAAGCTATCCCGTAGGAAAGCACCTTGTTTGCTTTGGCTCCGAAATACTTTATTACAGAAGCCTGGCTGATAAAAATGGAGATAGCCCCTGCTATCAAAAAAGCCGGGGCCAGGCAGAGAAGAACATGCTCCTGCGCGTACCATTTTGTGAGCGCCAGCGCTTCGAACACCGCATTGTCGAAACGCGGGTATCCTACCGGCATAAAATATACGGCCAGAAATCCGGCTGAGATCCAGAGAGCTCGTTTTATTGCACTCATTTTGCAAACACCACTATAAGGAGCATTTTGAACGGTTTTTTTGCATGAACAGCATGCGGTATCTTTGCGGGCATTACGATGGTTTTTCCTTTTTCAAGCAAATGTTCTTTTCCGCCGATAGTAATAAGTCCTTCTCCGTCCAGCGCTATCACCATCGCATCGCCGTCTGATTCATGCGAACTGATCTCTTCCCCCTCATCGAACGCGAACAGGGTAAGGCTGACGGAACCGTTCTGCGCCAGAGTTTTGCTCACTATCTGCCCCTTCTGGTATGATACCAGGCCCTCCAGCTCCAGAGCCGCCTCCGTATCTATGTTCTTAATGTACCTGTCTTTCATTGTAAAACACCCCTTTCTGTTAATGCCGTCCGGTCTTTTTGGCCTCGACCGTAATGCTGGACACAAAGCTCGATGATCGTCCCGCATCATAAGGAGTTTCTTTTGCTATGCTGATATTGTCAAAACCGGCAGATCTTATGTGGCCCAGATATTCTTCCCTAAGGCACGCTCCGGAAATACAGGCAGCATAAGACTCGGGGGATTTCTTTATCTCATCCGGCAGTTCTTTGGTCAGGACTATGTCCGAGACCATCATCCTTCCTCCCGGTTTTAGGACCCTGAAGGCTTCTTTGAATACCTTTGTTTTGTCGGGAGAAAGATTTATGACGCAGTTGGAGATCACGACATCAACTGAACTGTCGTCCAGAGGCAAAGCTTCGATCTCTCCGTGCCTGAACTCCACATTCTTAAAATCGCCTTTTTGTGCGTTGAGGCGAGCCATTTCTATCATGTCACGGGTCATGTCCACCCCGATAACTCGGCCGCTTGGCCCCACCTTTTGGGCGGAAAGAAAAGCGTCAAGCCCCGCGCCGCTGCCAAGGTCAAGAACGGTTTCACCTTCTTTTAAAGATGCGATCGCGGTTGGATTGCCGCAGCCAAAACCAAGATTGGCGCCGTCAGGAACAGCTCGTATCTCATTTTCGGAATAGCCTACCGCCATGCTAATCGCCTTTGTGTCAGGCCCGCTCCCGCAGCAAGAGCCTTTGGAGCAGCCGCAGGAGGAACCCTGCTTAATGAACCTGGAATAGCTCTCTCTCACCAGTTTCTTTGTCTCGTCCGCGCTCTTTTTCTTCATCAGTAGAACCTCCTTTGAAAATATAATGAAACATTAACAAGTCCGATCAGCACAGGGACTTCAACAAGGGGCCCGATCACTGCCGCAAAAGCAACTCCTGAATTAATGCCGAATACCGCTACTGCCACGGCTATTGCAAGTTCAAAGTTGTTGCTGGAGGCCGTAAAGGACAGTGTTGCGCTCTTGCCGTAATCCGCCCCGGCTTTTTTTGCCATATAGAAAGAGATGAGGAACATGATGACAAAGTATAGAAGCAGCGGCAATGCGATCCGCAGAACATCAAAAGGTATCTTTACAATGTATTCCCCTTTGAGCGAGAACATTACAAATATGGTGAACAGAAGGGCTGCCAGAGTAAGGGGGCTTATGGCAGGAATGAACTTATCATGATACCATTCCTTGCTTTTTACCCTTATAAGAACGGTTCTTGTTATAAACCCCGCTATAAAAGGAATGCCCAGGTATATAAATACGCTTTGGGCGATCTGACCAATGGTGATATTTATTTCAATTCCCTTGAGCCCGAACCACTGGGGAAGTACGGTGATAAAGACCCAGGCATACACGGAATAAAGGAATACCTGAAAGATCGAATTTAAAGCGACCAGCCCGGCGCAATACTCGGTGTCTCCTTTTGCCAGGTCGTTCCATACTATTACCATGGCGATGCACCTTGCAAGGCCGATCATAATTAGGCCTACCATGTATTCCGGATACCCATGAAGAAATACAAGCGCGAGGATGAACATCAAAACGGGGCCTATTATCCAATTTTGTATCAAAGACAGCCCCAGGACCTTTGTATTTCTAAATACATCCCCAAGCTCCTCATATTTTACTTTTGCTAGGGGAGGGTACATCATCAATATAAGCCCTATCGCTATAGGGATGTTTGTTGTGCCGGCCTGGAACTTGTCCCAGAAGGATGCAATACCAGGATATAAATGTCCTGCGCTTACACCTATTGCCATGGCCAAAAAGATCCATACAGTAAGAAACCTGTCTATAAATGATAGTTTTTTAGTAGCCATGATCAGTTTTCCTTTTTAATTTCCAATGTCCAATTGCCAATTTCCAATTACAAATTAATATAATGTATTTCCTTAATTGGACATTAGACATTGGAAATTGGACATTTCTCATTTTCCAAATGTACAACATCCGCCTTCTATCTTAAGTGCCTGCAGATTAACCAGTCCCTGTGCTATCTTTTTTCTTGCTGACGATAAAATCCTCGAAAATGTGGGTCTTGAGACCTTCATTCTCTTTGCTGCCTTTTCCTGGTCAAGCCCTTCAAAATCATACAGGCGGATGGCTTCAAATTCATCCAGAGTGACGATCACTTCTTCAAGACGCTTTTCAGGAACGCACTTTGGCTTAAAAAAGCGGAAGTCTCCGTCGCATTTGATATGTCTTGTCTTTTTTGGTCTCATATAGTTATGAACATGTGTTCATAACTATGATACACGGGACGCGCAAATGTGTCAATAGTGGGGGAGGGGTGACCCGACGCTGAAGCGTCGGCTCCGTTCGGGCAGGAGCCGAACCTTCAGGTTCGGGTCTGCGGACTATTCTTTACCCAAAATATAGGCGAACATCAAAGGCGCGACGATGGTAGCGTCGCTTTCGATGACAAAACTTGGTGTTTCTTTCCCAAGTTTGCCCCAGGTTATCTTTTCGTTGGGTACCGCTCCGCTGTATGAGCCGTAAGAGGTGGTGCTGTCTGATATCTGGCAGAAATAGCCCCATTTCTGGACGCCTTCTTCAAAAAGGTCCTGTTCAATAAGCGGCACAACGCAGATGGGAAAATCCCCGGCTATGCCTCCGCCTATCTGGAAAAAGCCAACAGAGTTCTTTTTGGATGTGTCCTTGTACCAGTCTATAAGAAAGCTCATGGTTTCCAGCCCGGACCTGACTATGGACATGTCCTTGATCTTGCCTCTTTTGTGGTCTGCAACAAGCACATTCCCGATCGTCGAATCTTCCCAGCCGCCGACAAAGATAGGGATATTCTTTTCGCAGGCTGCTATCATCCAGGAATCCTTTGTGTCTATCTGGTAATGCTCTTTAAGCGCGCCATCCCTCAACATCTGGTACATATATTCATAAGGGAAATATCTTTTACCTTCTTTTTGAGCTTTATACCAATATTGCTGGGCTATCCTCTCTATCCTCCTCATTGCCTCTTCTTCCGGAATGCAGGTGTCCGTTACTCTGTTAAGATGTTTGGCAAGGAGGGCTTCCTCGTCATCTTTGGTAAAGTACCTGTAGCCCGGGACCCTTACATAAAAGTCGTGGGCCACAAGGTTGAAAATATCTTCTTCAAGATTTGCTCCTGTTGTTGATATTGCGTGGATCTTGTCCTGCCTGATCATTTCTGCCAAAGTGATGCCGATCTCGGCAGTACTCATAGCACCGGCCATTGCCAAAAACATCTTGCCGCCGCTTTTTAAATGGGAGATATAGGATTCGGACGCGTCTTTTACAACAGCGCCGTTAAAATGCCTGAAATTGTGCTCCACAAACTTTTGTATCGCCTTAAACTGCTCTTTTGTATTCATGCCTTGATTATACCTGACGCGTTGCTGGCGGGCAAGGGTGTTATAATTACCTTAAAAAGAAAGGGGAAATAATATGATGAAAAAAACGGTTTTGTCTGCCTTGCTTGCCTTGTTTGCCTTGTCCGGACTGGCGTTTGCTCTGGAATTTTCTGCCGATCAGGTCGTTAAGATGAAGGGCATGGCGCCGGTCACCGGAAAATTGAATTTTTCCGACAACAAATGGAGGTCGGAATCAAAGTTCATGGGAAAACACACTGTTTCCATAATCCGGGCAGACAAAAAAGTCTCGTGGACCCTTATGCCCGATCAGAAGTCTTATATGGAAAATAAGTTGGATCCTGCGCAGGCTGCGGCTTCGGGAAAGGAAGTGCCTGGAGAGGTTAAAAGGGAAAAAGTTGGAAGGGAAAAAATAAGCGGGATGGACTGCGACAAATACAAAATAACATATAAAAACGCCGGGGGGACTTCGGTGCTTTTTTTGTGGATGTCAAAAGACGGTATCCCGATGAAGAGCGCTTCCCAGGACGGTTCGTGGTCCAGCGAAATGAAGAATGTTAAAGTGGGCAGGCAGGCGCCGTCTTTGTTCGAGCTGCCCGCAGGGTACAAAAAGATGTCAGTTCCTTCCGCGGGAAAAATGCCGAGCAAGGCGGATATGGACGCTATCAAGAAGATGATGAAAGACTACAGGTGAGCTTTTATTCTTGAGAGAATATCCATTATCTGATCGATGGAGCCGGCCCTGTAAAGTTTAGGATAGGAACAGCTGTCCGGGATAGGGGCATGGTAGCTTATTATCGGTTTTCCCGCTGCCATCGCTATCAATATCTCGTCCATTGTGCCGCTTTTGCCGGGAAAAGCTATGACTGCTTTTCCGCTTCTGGCGACAATGGCGTCCCTTGAGAGCCCGATCCCCGTCACAACAGGTATGTCAATAGAGTGGTTGGAAGCCGCATAAGAGAGTCCCGGCACTATCCCTGCGGAGATACCTCCGGCCCTTGCAGAGCCTATAGCCGCCTGCAGCATCACCCCCGGACCGGCGCCGTTAATAATGATGAACCCGTTATCTGCCAGTGCTTCTCCAAGCAGTATCCCGTCCGAGGCCAGATTCTCAACCGGGCATTCTATGTCTATATTGGATGAACCTATCACCGATATAGGAAACAGATCCCTTGATGCCAGAAGATCGTATTTGCTGTCTTCTTCCGCAGGCAGCATTACAGAATCTATCCAGGCCAATATGTTGTCCATTGAACCGGGTGCCAGCGCCCCGGCGCTCATGCACGGGATAAATTCGTTTTGTGCCACCAACTGCGCCCCCAGAGGGAACTGCTGATCAAAGGCCCCAAAAACACTCTGTCTTCCGTTCTGGAAAGCTCCTCCAAAAATATCGTCCCCGCCTATCCGCAGCAGCGCCCTGCCGGCCCTTCCCATGATAGGGGCGCGGATATCTCCGGTGCTGGCCACTATATTGAGGTCGGTCTCTCTTATCGGAGAATCTCCCGGAAACAATCCAACGGCCGGGGCGCAGCTTTCCTCCAGGCCCAGGACAAAGGCGCGGATAAACCTGTTGTACTGCCCCACAACGGGAAGCAGCTTTCTTGCCGCAAATTCCCGGCCCAATCTAAAAGCAAATTGGAGCGCTTTTCCGCTGTAGGTATCCTCATCGGCGACAACACTTACCATCCTGTAGCCCATGCCGTTAGCCCTATGCAGTTCGTTCATGAAAAGCCGGGTCAGGTCCGGGTAGCCGCAAGCTCCTGGGAGCGTGGACGAGGTCAGGTCTATGCCCCTGTCCCTGAGACCCGAAAAAATACTTTCGACGAAGGGTCTTTCGAGATCCCTGTAAGCGGCCCTTTCTTCTTTTGTCATATGGTGGTATAGATGTGCTCTGCCGAGCCCGGACAACCCTTTGATCTCGCTGGTGATCATTTCCGCAACTTCTGATGACGGCAGCTGCAGAAAGGCATTGACAGGATGCTCCAGTCCGGAGGTCTTTGACGATTTTATTGCGGACCCGAAGGAGCGCGCTATCTCCCTAAGTCCGCATACGGCCCTGGGGCGCAGGTTGTGAGCAGGTATTGCAGTGTTTGTGTTCATCTAAAGGTTTATCGCAAGAAAGAGGGCATTATTTCAGGTAAGTCGGGCAATAAAAAAGACCCCCGCCTAGACGGGGGTCTTTGATCGATCTAAGATATCAATTAATATCTGTCGAACGAACGTCTTTGTCCGCCGTCGCCTCTGGGGCGATCGGTTTTCGGTCTGCCTTCGTTGACGGTCAGTTCGCGGTCGTTCCATTTATAGCCGGTCATGCCTGCTATAGCCTTGGCGGCGTCCGCGTCTTCCATGTCAACAAAACCAAATCCGCGGGACTTTCCGGTGAACTTGTCGTTCACTATTCTGGCTGAGATAACATTGCCGAACTGGGAAAACTTTTCCGACAGTTCCGCGTCAGTTACCGACCAGGGAAGATTGCCTACGAAAATGCTTTTCATTTTGTTTGTAACTCCTTATTAAATTTCTCTGCTGGATAATGATAGAGAGGACCAACTGCGTGGTAACACTCACAAAAAGGAAGCAGACAGCCTTTTTAGTTATCAATCATTAACTTCGACATGCTTATACTAGCACAGAGCATCCTAGAATGCAAGGGCTTTCTTATCTTGAAGGATTGACCGACCCTTTTTTGTCCTGTCGCAGCTGTTGCCTCTGGTTGAGGTAGTCCTGTCGCTTTCTGTCCTGTTCGGCTTTTGCCTGTTGGGCTTTTGCCCTCTGTTCGTCTATCTGCTGCTGGGTCGGCTGTATGGCAGGGTTAAAATAGGTTGTGGGAGTGGTCCAGGGATAATAATAGACTGAGTGGTCCCAATAGCGCTGGTCAAAAAAAGCGTCTATGTCATCCATCCTTTTCGTCACAGCCCTGTGCTCGTTCTCGGCTATCCTGCGCTGGTGGTAGGCCTCGGCCTCTTCTGTGGTCATTGGAGCGCCTTTCCCGAAAAAGGGCAATTCAACCGCTATGTTCAAAGAAGCCGTTAGTCCGCTGAAGGAAGCCTGATATAAAAGCGCCGAGCTGACGGGGTCAATAAAGGTCTGCCTGAGCTCGGCCCTGATTATTGTGCCCCGGTCTATGTATAGGTCCGCTCCGGCAAATATATGTTTTCCGAACTTTGTGGTCTGCAGATAGTTGTAGTCCGGGTCGCTTTCATTTATGTAATAGAGGCCGACGCCGGCGCCCAGATATGGAGAAACGGAGCTCTTTTTGAACGGATAATAAGCAACTGAAGCCGTAACGGGTATTATCGTAAGCGCCGTTCCGTAGGGAGCAAGAGGCGAGCGGTTGCCTTCGGAATAATAGGAGATGTCGCCGATGGCTGAAATGCCGCTTTCTGCCCTAAAGCCCAAAAAGGCTTTGTAGGTCATTCCTCCCTTGTAATAATCCCTTATCTGGATGTCTTTGGGATATAGATAGAAATAACCGGCTCCCACGCCTCCTGTCACGTTCAGGTAGCTGGCAGACGGATCTGCATGTGCTGACGCGCAGCAAACCGCCGCAAGAAAGAACGCTGTCAACAGGACAATACTAATAGATCTCATTATCACTTCTGTCCGTGATCAATTTCCTGCCGGAGAAAGAGTTTGTCTGGCCTGAAAGAGCTCGTTCAATTTCTGCTTCTGTTCAGGTGTCAACTGTTCCCTAACCCAAAGCATAAAGTCGATCTTCTTTTTCTGGAGCTCGGTCATTGTCCTGGATGTTTCCTCTGTCAGTTTGTCTATCCTGGCCCTGTCGGGCTGGTTTGCAACAAGCAGTTCGTTGAGCTCATTTTTTTGGGCGCGCAGCGTATCGGCCAGAACAGCCATTTCGCTTTCTGCAGCCACTTCCCTTGCTGTTATCCTGTCTTTTTGTTCTTTTGTGAGGTCTAATCTCAGTATGATGCCGGTCTGGTCTATTTCTTTTTTACCCTGTGCCGGAGCGCTTGCCTGGCACAGAATTAGGAATGCCAGACACACTGCCGCGGACCTCAGCGCCGTTTTGCCTTTCACATGTATTCTCCTCTCAAAGTATTTGACCGCCTGGCCGCCCAAAAGGGTCCGTACAGATTATAGCATCAGAACTTGATAAGCTCTCTGAGTTTTTCGGAAGCTTCTTTTTTAAGCCTTTCGGTCCCCTCGGCAGCTTTTTGCTTTATAGCTTCTTCCGCCTTCTTCTTTTCTTCATCTAGCACAGCCTGTATTTTTTCTTCGGCCTTCTTTTTCAGGTTCTCTATCGGTTTATCCAGCACAGGCCTGGGGATCGGCAGCTTCAGGCTTCCCGTAAGCTCAAAAACGGTCTCCAACCAGCCCGTAGGACCCCTCAAGAGAGAGTATTCCCTGCCGAGCCCTGTCGTGATCCTGGGAGACAGGTTAAGGGAAAGGCGGTTGCCCGGCACCCAGGTCAGGCTGTTAAGGTCTATCCCGCCGGAAAAATCAAGCATAAGGTCCTTGTGGGCAAAAGCCAGCGTTCTGACACTTATGACCATGTTCTTTATAGCTGCGTCAGCAGTCAGCCTTTCAAGTTTGAGGTCGTTCTTAAGAGAGTTGGATCTGATCAGGTCTGCTATCGAAGCCAGTATCTTTGTCCTTTTAAGTTCTGCCTGGCGGATATCCACCTTTGCGCTGCCCGAGAGGTTTTTGAGCGCCGCTTTTGGGTCCACCCCTCTGCCGCTAAAAGACAGCCCGACATCCATTGTTCCGTAGAGCTTGTCCTTAAGGTCCTTGTAGTCTTCAAGCCTTGTCAGGAAAGTGTCGATGATCACATTCGAAAACGAATGAGCGTCAAATCCGGCAAGTTTGAGGTCCTTTGCCGAATAGGCAAGACCGGGCACATTGAGGTCCGCCAAAAGAGCGCCGGACAAAACGCCCTTGTAGAAGCCGATCTCTTTTATATCGATAGCAGCCTTTTTATTCTTTAGCTGTGCAAAAAGAGCGATCCTGTCCACGGTAAAGTTCTGGAAGGTCAGCGCGTTTATATCGGCAGAGGCCTTTAGCGACAGCGTCCTTGGAATGGAGGCTGTTAAGGCGTTGACAGTTTCTGTCAGGTCAGCGGGCTTGGACTTTTTAACGCTTTGTCCGGAAAACACCGCTATCAGCGGATCAATGGATAGTTTTTTGGTGGACAGGTCCAGCACAATGTCAGGTCCGCCTTTAAAATTGGAAGCCAGAACAGAGGCAGAGGCGTTTTCGCCTGCTACCGACAGAAGGAGAGGGGAGACCTTTATCTTTTCTTTGTCGAGCTCCAACTCTATCCTGCCCGAGAGCGCTATCGGGACCGGTTTGCCCTGATACAAAACATCCGCGGACGCCTTAAAGCCGATGGGTTTTTTCATGGCCAGCTCAAAGCCGGAAACCGACATGTCAAAATTGTTCAGCCCGGATACCGTATCCGCTGCCCTGTCCCGGTAGGTGATCTTTCCTTCCTTGATATAAAAACTGTTGACAAAGAGTTCAAAAGGCAAGCCGGCTTTTTCTTCTTTCTTTTTTATTTCATCTTTTTTACCCGGAGCAAGGAGGTCCGAAAAGTTGAATTCTCCTTTGGGCTGCTTTTCTAAGAGTATTTGCGGCTTTAGAAGACCGATCTTCCTTATCACGACCCTGCGCCGCAAAAGAGGCCAAAGGTCGTAATGCAGTTCTATGGCATCGGCAGAGATAAAGTCCCTTTTTCCGTATCTTTCAAGGTCGGCGATAGAAAGCTTTTCAAGCTTTAGTCCGGTAAAGATATTGAACGATGCCTTTTCTATCTTAACTTCACGGCGGAGCAGTTTTGTCAGCTCGGCGGCTGCCATATCCTTTATCCTGTCCAGCGGCAAAAAGAGCGCCAGCGATACCGAGGCAACGGCGGCCAGGATGATAACGGCTGCGGCAGCTATCCCGAGCCGTTTGAACAGTTTTTTCATTTCGCTTTACTCCTTAGAAAAAATAAAAGACCCGCTCTTGCTGTCATGGTCTATCTTTATCCTGTCGCCTTCCTTAAAGTCGCCCTTTAGCATAGAGAGCGCCAGTTCGTTCTGTATCTTCTGTTCTATCAGCCTTTTTAATGGCCGCGCCCCGTACAGGGGGTCAAACCCCTCTTTTGAAAGCGCCGCAACGGCCTTTGCGCTCAGGTCAAGATAGATCTTTCTTTCTTCAAGCCGTTTCTTAAGCTCGGCAAGCTGAAGCCTTACGATATGCTCTATCTGTTCTTTGTCCAGCCGGTTAAAGAACACTATGCTGTCCAGCCTGTTCAGGAACTCAGGCTTAAAATGGGATTGGATCTGAGAAAGCACTTTGTCCTTTGTTTCTTTCTGCACGGGTCCCTCGGCGTACAGGTCCGACCCTATATTGGAGGTCATTATTATCAAAGTGTTCTTAAAGTCCACAATGTGCCCCTGTCCGTCGGTAAGGCGGCCCTCGTCAAGTATCTGCAGGAACACATTAAAAACTTCGGGATGCGCCTTTTCTATTTCGTCAAACAGCACTACGGAGTAAGGGCGCCTTCTAACCTTTTCGGTAAGCTGGCCGCCTTCTTCATAGCCCACATAGCCCGGAGGAGCGCCTATCAGGCGGCTGACGGAGTATTTTTCCATATATTCGGACATGTCTATCCTGACCAGAGCGTTCTCGTCATCGAACAGGAACCGGGCTAAGGTCTTGGCAAGAAAGGTCTTTCCTACTCCGGTAGGTCCCACGAACATAAAAGAGCCCATCGGCCGGTTTGGATCGGTCAAGCCGCTTCTGGACCTTCTGATCGTGTTCGAGATGATCGACACAGCCTCATCCTGGCCGATCACCCTTTCTTTAAGCCTTTCTTCCATCTCGACATATCTTTGTATCTCGGAACTCATGAGCTTGCTCAGCGGGATACCCGTCCATTTGGACACGACTTCCGCAATGTCCTCTTCGTCGATCTCTTCTTTTATGATGGAGCCTTCTTTTTTAAGCGCGTTCAGCTGTTTTTCCTTTTCCTCAAGCTCCTTCTGCGCTTTTACCAAGAGGTCGTACTTGATCTGGGCAGCCCTTTCCAGGTTGCCGGCCTTTGTCGCGTTAAGCTCCTCGTTCTTTAACTGCTCTATAGCTACTTTGGCTGCTTTATTGGCATTTATAAGTTCCTTTTCCTGTTCCCATTTCTTTTTCATGGAAGCGCTCTTTGTCTTGGCTTCTTCCATTTCCTTCCTCAATTTTTCCAGCCTCTGGACAGAGGCCCCGTCCTTTTCTTTCTTGAGAGCCTGTTCTTCTATCTGGAGCTGAAGTATCTTTCTGTCGATCTCATCTATCTCGGAAGGCAGACTGTCAATTTCTATCCTCAACTTGGAAGCGGCTTCATCTATCAGGTCAATTGCCTTGTCGGGCAAAAATCTCTGGGTGATGTACCTGTTGGATAGCGTGGCGGCTGCCACTATCGCGGAGTCCTTTATCCTTACACCGTGATGGACCTCGTAGCGGTCCTTAAGCCCTCGCAGGATGCCGATAGTCTCCTCCACGGTGGGTTCTTTTACCAGAAGGGTCTGGAACCTGCGCTCGAGCGCTTTGTCTTTTTCTATATATTTTCTGTACTCATCAAGTGTCGTTGCCCCTACGCAGCGCAGTTCCCCCCTTGCCAGCATCGGCTTTAACATGTTGGAGGCATCGATCGAGCCTTCGGCTGCTCCGGCGCCCACAAGAGTGTGAAGTTCGTCTATAAATAGTATTATTCCGCCTTCGCTCTTTACTATTTCCTTGAGAACCGCTTTGAGCCTGTCCTCAAATTCGCCCCTGAACTTTGCCCCCGCAACAAGAGAGGCCAGATCAAGCGCCACGATACGCTTGTCTTTGATGCCGGATGGCACATCTCCTCTTGCTATTCTCATGGCAAGGCCTTCCACTATTGCGGTCTTTCCCGTGCCGGGATCGCCGATAAGGACAGGATTATTCTTGGTCTTTCTTGAGAGGACCTGGATTATTCTCCTTATCTCTTCATCTCTTCCAATGACCGGGTCTATCTTTCCCTTTTTAGCCAGTTCCGTCAGGTCCCTGCCGTATTTTTCAAGAGCGTTATATTTGTTTTCGGCGTTCTGATCCTCCATTTTTTACCCTCCTTTTTCTTTGATGATGTTTTGCAATGATACCGTATCCGGTAAGGACGCTTGTTCCGATAAACTCGACCAGATGGGACAAAGACCCCTTTTGTGCATATTCCAACGCCTCGTAGTAATCCGCTTTCCTATTCTTTTCAATTATGCAGGGTGCGTATCCGGCGTCAATAAGCTGCATGATGGCAAGAATGCGCCCGACCCTTCCGTTCCCGTCCCCAAACGGATGGACCGCTTCAAAAGCCGCATGAAAGGCCGCCGCCCTTTCTACGATACTGCCTTTTTGTCTTTTTGCTTCTTTGATAGCCGCTCTCATTTCGTCCTCGATATCTTCAGGAGCAGGCAGGGCAAACGTAACGCCTCTTATGGCCCTGTGGTGCCTGGAATACTTTCCCGCATCGCTTCTGATCCCCTGCATAAGGACCCTATGAAGGCTCTTAATTGTGTCTTCTTTTAGAGGCCCCTCCATCTCTCCGTCAAAGACCATGTTAAGGGCTGCTGCGTGATTGGTAGCCTCCAGATGTTCGATGTACGATTTGTCGGCAATATGGCCTTTATCAAAAATTATCGTGTCGGTCTGCTTCTTTGTCAGGGTGCTTCCTTCGATGGCATTTGAGTTGTAGGTCAACTCAAGCATGATCTCCTCCCTGATGCGCAGGTCGTCTCTGATGAGCCTCGAGCAGTCTTTGAACCTCTTCTTGAGTTCTTTTATGTCTTTCAAGAGCCGTCTTATCTGGCTTGCGGGGACCGGCTTGATGCCGACCTTTTCCTTGTAGCAAGCGCTTATTTTGTTCTGCGCTAAAAGGCGGGGCACAGCCCTTTTGTTAAGCCATCGGTTAAGCGCGGCAAAGGTGACGCCCAGTTCGGATGCTAATTTTGCCTGGGAAATGCCCGTTTTGTCCAGGATCTCTCTCAATTGTGTTATATAGTTATGAGGTTTCATATGAAAAAGTATATAGTAAACTATATAAGATGTCAAGGGTGCAAAGACTGCGGGTCCAAATCCGTATATTTTGTCCGGTTATCTAAATATTTCCGTCACAAAAAGGATCCTGTTCGAGCCCATTTGATAGAGTTCAAACGGAACGGCAGACCTGCCGTTCTTCTGGGAAAAATACCCGTTCTTTTTCATGTGGGCCTCAAGGGCAGGGTAGGCCTTCATGGGGCCGATCATATACGACAGAGAGTTCCTGATGGGAAATTCCGCGACCATACTCAAACTTTTCTTGATAGTTTTGAGCTTATACTTTTTTCCGAGACTTTTGACTTTTTTCATGTCCTTGCTGTCAATTAAGCAGCCGCAGTCGCTGCGCAGGCGGTCCTTGCTAACTTTTGACGGGTCATCATAATAGATGCCGATGCCGTCGCGGGTCGTTATTTTGTCGGCTTTCAGAGACTCATAGACCCTGCTGAAAACAGTTCCGGTCTGGGAGTAGGGGCCGACAAAGTGCTCATAAACCAGAGTATAAGGGCCCATTTCCTTTTCTTCAATTTTCACGGAGCTAAATACGCCCATATAGACCAGAAAAGACACAATTGCCGCAGCAAGCACCAGAAGCGAAATCGCGCCCCATTCTAGTATTTTCATTTAGCGTTCCTCCTTCAGGATATTATCTAACAGATGACACAAGCCTGCAAGACTTGCTCAAGGACAAGGAAGCTCGCAAAAATAGCATTCGCATCAATAATTATTTGGACTTGCTTTTGTGAGTTCGGAGGGGGTGGGATTTGAACCCACGGCTCCCGTTTCCGGGATCTAACGGTTTAGCAAACCGCCCTCTTAAGCCACTTGAGTACCCCTCCAGAACAGTATTGAGTGTGAGTTTGAGCCTTGAGTATTGAGCGCTCAAGACTAAGTACTCACACTATGGCTCAAGACTGATCAGGACCGCAAACCCAATACTAATCAATTATAGCGGATTATAATGAATCTATCAGCCCAAAAAGCATTTTTGATATTTCTTCAAAAATCAAATAAAGACTGTTGTGCTCTTGATCGCTAATAATCCGGTCATCTCTCAAAATATCAATGATCGCGACAGTTTCATAAGTGACCCTCTGGCAATCGTAAAGAAGTTCTTTTTGTCTGCCTTTGTCGCCTTGCCGGTACCTTCGGCGATATTCAGCAATATCCCGAGAACGCTTCGTTTTAATTGATCATTAATGCTTTTTTCTGTCCCGTGCTTTTCCCGGAGAATAGAATAAAGGAGTTTCCTGGCTTCTCTGGTTTTTTGATATACGGTTAGTTTTTCGAAATCAAACATGTTAGCACAGTATTGAGTGTGAGTTTGAGCCTTGAGTATTGAGCGCTCAAGACTAAGTACTCACACTATGGCTCAAGACTCATTCTAACAAAAGGGTGTTAGGGTTGCAAATTATCTGTTAAGTACCCAGACGGCCCAGGTCAGATAGGACGCAAAACTGACCCAGAGCAGGTATGGGACAAGAAGTGCGCCTGCCCATTTGTTCAGTTTCCCCATCAAATAAATGCTCGCCGCAATAAGGCACCACAGTACCGCAATAACGAGCAGGCCGCCAAAAAGCTGGCGCCAGCCGAAAAAGACGATAGACCACAGAGAATTAAAAGCGAGCTGCAGGGCAAACACGGACAGGGCCGTTATTGAGGCCTTGTCAAAATTCCATTTTCTTATTACAAGGAACAGTGCGATCCCCATGAACACATAAAGCGTTGTCCAGACGGGACCAAAGACCCAGTTCGGCGGATTAAGCGCCGGCTTGATAAGACCCGCGTACCAGGTGGGGATAGAAGGATAGGTGTAGATAGAGCCTATCACTCCGGCCAGCAGACAGACGGCGATCGAAGCAGCCAGGGTCAGGATATCTTTTATCATTTTAGTATGAACTCCTTTAAATTGTCGTATGCAGGTGCTATCTTGAGCCCTCCTCTGGGCCCGGCAAACTTTCCTCCTGTTATCACCTCCCTGTAGGCTTTTTCGGGCGCAAAACCTTTTTCTTCAACAAGATACCGGCCGATAACGGCGCCCGTCCTGTCGGCCCCCCATTTGCAGTGAACATAGACAGGGCTCTTCATCGCTTCTTTTATCATAGCCCATTCCCTTGAGTTCGGTACTCTGCTTGAATGCATCGGGACATGAAGTCTTTTCATCTTTGCCGTGTCAAGGAGCCTGCGGTACCTGTCCTGGATGCGTCCTGTATTTTCAAGGTCAATTACTTTATCTATCCCACGGGCTTTAAGGGAGCCCAGGATCGACAGGACTTTCTTGTCGGAATTTCCAAAATTGTTGTCAGGACCAAGGGGATGGCCTCCCGCGCAGACATTTTCATCTATAACGCGGAAGTTATAGGGGATTGTCGGGCTTTCAATGGCATAGAGAGGAATACCCTCCAAAGCGCCAAAAAGAACGATCAGCAGGCCCACGATCAATTTTTTCATGGGGCCGAGCTCCTTTTGTAAAGGTTAAAACCTGAGCCTGTTAAAACCCTGGTCGACCCCCAGCCTGAGTATCTGTTTAAAAATGCCGGTGTCTATGGTGAACAGCATCGCAAGACAGGTTGCCAGGATCACTACCGAGAGCCATTTGGTGTATGGCCCGTTGGTCCTTGTAAATAGTATGACGGACAAAATGCCTATCAGTACAGGCCCGAGCGCGCTTATCCTGCCGAGGGGCACATGGTATCCTCCGACATACTGCGAACTGGCGCCCATTAAAGCGGCAAGATCAATATCAATTCGGAACAAGATGAGGACAAATTCCAAAACAAGAACTGCTAAAATGCCCCATGATGCCCATTTTGTTGAGGCCCCTTCTGTCCGGTAAACTTCATATGCAACAGCCGGAAGAAGAAAGATGAGCATGACAAGAGGGCTGGTTATCAGCAGTCCCCAGACCACCCCGGCAAGGGTCAGCAGGCTAAGCGCTGTACATATCTGAGGGGCGTATTTTACTGGTTTTGGCATTCTTATTCCTCCCTTTCTTTTGCTGACGCAAAACCTTTCCGCGTTCGCGGAAAGCTCCTTACTCGCTTCGTTCGTTCGGAGAGGGAGGGATTCGAACCCCCGGTAGAGTTGCCCCTACAGTAGTTTTCAAGACTACCGCCATCAACCGCTCGGCCACCTCTCCGTAACAGTCTTGAGCAATAGTGCGAGTCTTGAGTATTGAGCGCTGAAGACTAAATACTCAAACCCGTAACCAATACTTGACCATTATATAACATGACGATCCCAAATTAACCGCTCTTTTAAGTCGGCAAGCTAGATAGTCCCAAGGCTTCCCAGCAGCTGCTTAAAAACGGAAGAAGGCACGCTGACACCCCCTGTGAAAGGATAGTCGAAAACCATTATGGTGAACAGCACCATGGCAATTAGAGAGGACAAAAGGCATGTCATGCAAAGCTGCTCGATACGGTTCTCCGTCCCGAAGAAAAAAGTGAAAAGAACGGTCAAAGCCCCGCTGAGGATAAGGATGAACCATAGAACGGGATGAAGCCCGGTCCTTGCGTCCAATATCCTTTCTCTCCTCAGCTCGCTGGCATCGTTCAGCTTCTGGACGGATTCGGAAAAGAACACTTTCTGCATCTCTGTTTTTGGGGAATATCCCGTGTAAACATCCCAGACCTTAAGGAAGAGCTTGTTCGTCTTTTCGCTTGACCCTCCCTTTGCAAGAAGCGGCCACTCATCATCTACGGACGAGCTTATGTAGGCCGTTAGGGCTGCCCTTATCTTAGTTTGAGCGTCAGCAGACAGGGCAGCGGAATCTCTGTAAAGATCGGCGTAATAATTTGCCTCTTTTTCCAGATTGACCGATGTTTTATCAAAGGACTGCCAGGAAACTATTACCATAAAAGCCACGAGCACGGCGTACATCACGCCCATTGTGGAAAAGATGAAGCCGGCTATGTCGTTGTGCAGTCTTGATCTGTGTACCGGGATGAGTTTTCTAAAAACGAACAGTCCGGATGCCGCAAAAGCGCAAAAAAGCGCTACGAGCAGGAAGCCGAGCAAAGAGGTAGGGATGTAGTAAAGAAGTGCTTGTATTACAGTCATTATGTTCTCCTTCCAGGTATGATGATCACTGCAATTATACAGCAAACTCCTCGGATATGCGCAAAAATCAATGTGGCATTCTCGGCATTGTGTCAGTGATCTTGTTTGTTAATCTCTTCGGGACATGTGTAGGTTGCCTTGACTTAAGGACCTGCCGCAGTATAATTGTTATACGAAAGTAAAAAGGGGAACAACATGAAAATTGCCAGGCTGCCGGTTTGTTTGTGTCTTCTGACGGTAATGACCGCCGCAGTTTTTGCAATGGGGGAGGGGGCCTCGGACGAGATGAAGTTCATGGGCTCTTCGGATGTCATAAAACCTTCGCCCATAATGACCAAACTTACCAAAATAACAAGCACGGGGCATAATGTATACCCTGCCTGCGCCGGCGACGGGGATATAGCCTTTCAAACATATACCGAGGAAGAAACGGTTAACTCCGAGGGCAACAAAGTTCCTGTAGGTGTATTCAACATCATGATAAGCAACGGCAACACCTACAGCATGGTGACCAATGACAAGCATAAAAATGAGTTCCCCGCCTTTGTGAACGACCAAAAGATAATATTCAGTTCCAACAGGATGTGGAACGAAAAACTTTGGATAGCGGATGCTTCCGGCAAGGGCGGCCTTATACAGCTGACATCAAGCAATACCAACGACTTTTTCCCCAATGTTTCGCGCGACGGCAAAAAAGTGGTCTTCTCCTCTTTTATGAAATTTTTTACCCCGCCGCTTTCTGTCGCCAACCTCGGGGCAAGGTGGATGATCTGGGGAATGCTGGGGGAGATGCCCACTATCTGGATGGTGGATGTGGACGGCAGGAACCTGACCCAGTTCACCGAGGGTATAAGACCTGTATGGTCGTTCGACGGCAAAAAGATCGCATATTATAAACAGACGGGAAAGTATTACCAGGTCTGGGTCATGGATGCTGACGGCAGCAACCAGACCCAGCTTACCAATGGAGAGTATAACTCGATAGAGCCGTCCTGGACGCCCGACGGAAGGCTGGTCTTTGCCTCCAACGCCGCGGGCAACTATGATATCTGGAGCCAGAAGATAGACGGCACGGAACTTACCCAGCTTACGATACAGGACAGCTATGAAGGAGCCCCGGCCTGTTCCTATGACGGCAAGTATGTATACTTCCATTCTTTTCTCGGGAAAAGCTGGAATATCTGGCAGATGGAACTGGCAAAACCGTTCCAGGGGGACGGAGCAAAGGTCCATACAGCCAACTGATATGCTTTTTGAAAGGGGTCATATATGTCTTTTGACCCGATACTGTCAAATGTCATTTTAGGCAACAAACTCTCCGACTACCTGATCTTTGCTTCGATCATCGCGGGAGGAGTATTTGCGGTCAAGCTCTTTGCTTTTGTCGTGCTGACCAGGATAAAGGTGCAGGCAAAGAGAACAGCGACCACCGTGGATGACCTTGTTGTGCGTATCTTTGAAAGAACGCTATTGCCTCTGGCCTATGTTTTTGTGGTTTACCTCAGTCTCAATTATTTGGTCCTGCCGCAAAAGATAAAGCGTCTGGTGGATATGAGCTGGACGGCTGCGCTTTCAATATCCTTTATCTTTTTCCTGGTCTCGATCATCGAACATGCCCTTGAAAAATTATGGATCAAAAAGCAGAAAGATGAAAAAAGAGAAAAGAGCCTCAAGAGCATCGTAGCAGCACTAAAGATCATTATATGGGGAATAGGCCTGACTTTCTTGATGGATAATCTCGGCTTCAAAGTTTCTGCTGTTGTGGCGGGGCTCGGGATAGGGGGCATTGCCGTTGCACTTGCAGCGCAGGCTGTTCTTGGCGATCTGTTCAGCTATTTTGCTATCTTTTTTGACAGGCCTTTTGAAGAAGGTGATTTTATCGTGATCGGCGACTTTATGGGCTCCGTGGAGCATATAGGCATCAAGACAACTCGACTGCGCAGTCTTGGCGGCGAGCAGATCATTTTTTCCAACACGGACCTGACCAACTCAAGGGTGCGTAATTACAAAAGGATGGACAGAAGAAGGGTGGTGTTCAAGTTTGGTCTGACCTACAGCACAGAAACAGTAAAGCTTAAAGAGGTCCCGGGTTTGATAGCTGGTATCATCAGAAAAACCGGAAAAGCCGAGCTTGACAGGGCCCACTTTGCCTCTTTCGGGGATTCCAGCCTTATCTTTGAGGTCGTGTATTATGTTAACAGTCCGGATTACAATACCTATATGGACCTTCAGCAGGAAATCAACCTTGCCATCAAGGAAGAGGTCGAAAAACGCGGCCTTGAATTTGCTTTTCCGACGCAAACGCTTTATCTGTACGGAAATTCCAGATAAGGTCCTCTTAAAACAGTATTTCATTATTCTGCTGTGTTATAATTTAATCTGTGTCCGAGCCACTAGCTCATCTGGTAGAGCACTTGCCTTTTAAGCAAGTGGTGCCGCGTTCAAGTCGCGGGTGGCTCAAATGGGGGCCCGTGGTGTAGCCTGGTCTAACACGCATGCCTGTCACGCATGAGATCGAGGGTTCAAATCCCTTCGGGCCCGTTTTTTTTGTTTGAGGTGCCGCGGTAGCTCAGTTGGTAGAGCAGTAGCCTGAAAAGCTATGTGTCGGCGGTTCAATTCCGCCCTGCGGCATTTTTGGCCCGTGTAGCTCAGCGGTAGAGCAGCGGTTTTGTAAACCGCAGGTCGTCAGTTCAAACCTGACCGCGGGCTAAAAGCTAAGGAGGATAGGCCATGCAAAAAAGGATCCTTCTGGTAGATGATGAAAGCGACATTAAGCAGATCCTGAAAGCCATCCTCGAGAACGAGGGATATCAGATACTTGAAGCCGCCGACGGCAGGGAAGGTTTTGAAAAAGCGCTTGCCGAAAAGCCGGACCTTATTATCCTTGACATAATGATGCCTAATCTGGACGGGTTCGGGACCGCGGAAAAATTGAAGACCAACAAAGACACCTTTGGCATACCTATCATAATGCTTACAGCAAAGGATGAGCCGATCGACAAGGAAAAAGCTATCGCTCTGGGAGTGAATTCCTTTATAGTCAAACTGTTCGATCTGGAAGAGCTGAGACAGACGGTCAAAGAAACGATCGGATAGGTGCTTTTAGCCCAACAGATAGGCTTGTCCCGAGCGAGGAGCGCAGCGACGAGTCGAGCGAACCTTCGACAGGCTCAGGTCAGGCCCGTGTAGCTCAGCTGGTAGAGCAGCGGTATCGTAAACCGCAGGTCGTCAGTTCGATCCTGACCGCGGGCTTACATGTAATCTTGGATGCCAGGATGCTTCCCCAACAATCCCTCAATTTTGGCCGATGTTCCCTGAAATTACAGATTTTTCTTAACGATAAATCCAACAGATAAGCCTTTCAAATGGGAGTAGCGCCAATATGTCTTTAGCAGAAAAAACGGTTCTTGTCTTGAATGCAGGAAGTTCCTCGCTCAAATACCAGTTGCTCAGAGGCGGAACATCAGTAGCGGCAGGGAATGTGACCGAGATAGGAAGGGACGCCGTGTATAAGATGTCCCTGCCGGTAAAGAGAGAGTGGGATTGTAAGGCGCCGGACCATAGTGAGGCGCTTTCCCATATAGTAAAAGAATTAAGCGTCCATGATATAAGTGTTGCCACTCTTACCGGGGTTGGCCATAGAGTGGTTCACGGGGGGAGTTCTTTTACCTGTTCAGCTCTGATAGATGATGCGGTTGAAAGCGCGATAGAAAAACTTATCCCCCTTGCCCCTCTGCATAATTCCGCCAACCTTAACGGGATCAGGGCGGCTAGGCAGCTGTTCCCCGGAGTTCCGCAGGTAGCTGTGTTTGACACAGCGTTCCATCAGACCATGCCAGAGGAGGCCTACACTTACGGTCTTCCTCTGGAATTCAGGGACGCTCTTGGCGCAAGACGGTACGGCTTCCACGGCACTTCCCACCTTTATGTGTCAAGAGTGGCTGCGGTCATGATGGGGGCAGATCTTAAGGATGTTAACCTGGTCACGCTGCATCTTGGCAACGGCTCAAGCCTTTGCGCTGTCAGGGGAGGCCTGTCCATAGATACCACCATGGGCCTTACTCCGAATGAAGGCCCGCTAATGGGAACAAGGTCGGGATCCCTTGATTCCGGGGTCTTTAAATACCTGCTTGACTCCATTCCTGACCTTACCCCGGACGGGCTTGACGAAATGCTCAACAAAAAATCAGGGCTTTTGGGTTTGTCGGGGTATTCCAGCGATAGGGTGGCCATAGACGAGCTTGCAGAAAAAGAAGAGCCGGATATAAGGTGCGGGCTCGCGCGCAGGGTTGAGACCCATATGGTAAGAAAGTATTT
>JBAZKV010000017.1 GCA_041650635.1 Candidatus Margulisiibacteriota bacterium
CGAACCTGCAGTTGTATTCAAGCACCTTGGGCCCGTCTTTTGTCATCATCAGCCCTGCGTAAAGCACTCCCTTGTAATAACAGCCTTCCTTTGCCATCGCATCTATGGTCGGCTGCAGTATTTCTTTTTGGATCTTTTTAAGGAGTTCCGGGGTTATTACCGGAGCCGGGCTGTAAGCCCCCATCCCGCCTGTGTTAGGCCCCTGGTCCTGATCAAAGATCCTTTTGTGGTCTTGGGAAGATTCCATGGGCACTATTGTTTTTCCGTCAGTAAAACAGAGTATTGAGGCTTCTTCCCCCTCAAGGTATTCTTCTATTATCAGCCTTGCCCCGGCCTCTCCGAACTGTTTCTCGTCCAGGATCTCTTTTACGGCTTTTTCCGCCTGGCTTCTGTTTTCGGCTATTATCACTCCTTTGCCCGCGGCAAGCCCGTCGGCTTTTATTACGATCGGGAATCTCTTATTTTCAAGAAATCCAAGGGCTTCTTTGGAAGACGAGAAAGCTCCGTAGAATGCGGTTGGTATTCCGTATTTTTTCATCAGGTCCTTGGAAAATATTTTGCTTCCCTCTATCTGTGCGGCAGCGGCGCTGGGGCCGAATATCTTCCTGCCCTTTGCCTCAAAAAGGTCTGCAATGCCGTCCACCAGCGGCTGCTCGGGTCCGACCACGGTCAGGTCTATGCCGTTCTTTTCGGCAAATTCAAGTATAGCTTCGTTGTCCTTAAGAGTAACGTTCTCGGCATAGGCTAGGGTGCCTGCATTCCCGGGAGAGCAGAACAGTTTGCTGCATCTTGGACTCTGTTTCAGCTTCCAGCAAAGAGCGGCCTCTCTGCCTCCCGAACCTATTACAAGTATCTTCATTGCTTTTGCCTCCTTATGTCTATCAATTCCAGCTCCGGCTCATCATAGCCGCTCCAGTCGCTGACCTTTAGGCTGTAGGCAAAGTCAAAGGAAGAGTTTGGGGCTATCTTTTCCGAGATGTCCCCTATCCCGAACCCGATAGCCTCAAAAAGCTCTCTGCCGTCGGTAAGTTTCAGTTTGAGGTGTCTTTTTGCGGTCCCAACTCCCTTTTTGCTTATGACCTTCAATCCTCTGCTCATCAGGACCGGATGGGGGTTCCCCTGCCCAAAAGGCTCCAGTTTTGCCATTTCCTGCGCCAGGGAAAGGCTGATGTCCCTGCTTTCAAGTTCACAGTCGATCTTTGTCTTGGCCGCAAGATTTTCTATGGAAATATGGGAATCCACTTCCTTTGAGAGCCTTTCTTTGAGCCTTTCCAGGTTCTCGGCCTTCATCTCAAATCCGGCCGCATCTCTGTGTCCGCCAAAGTCCATAAAAAGATCGGAGCAGGAAGCCAGAAGGCCGTAAACATCGCAGCCCTCTACGCTGCGTGCCGAACCTCTGCACTTGTCCTCGTGTATGCCGATGAGGATGGCGGGCCGGTTGAATTTTTCGCAGATCTTGGATGCCACTATCCCGATCACCCCGGGATGCCATCCTTTAGAAGAAAGGACAAGCAGCTTTTTGTTCTCGTGGCCGCTGACTGAAGAAAGCGCCTCTTCCCCTATAAGGCTTCCTATCTCCTGCCTTTGTGAATTGACCTTGTTTATCCTTGCGGCGATCTCGCCTGCTTTTACGGGGTCCTCTTCAAGCAGCAACTCCAGCGAAAGTCCCGCATGCTCGAGCCTTCCGGGAGAGTTGAGCCTTGGGGCCAGCATAAAGGAGATCTTATGCGAAGTAACGCTTCCCTTGATACCTGCTGCCCCGATCAGCTGCTTGATGCCCACTCTTTTGTTCTCGTTTATCGCTTTCATACCGGCCACGGTTATTATCCTGTTCTCTTGGGTCAGCGGCACCACATCCGCAACTGTCCCCAGGGCCGCCAGGTCAAGATATTCCTTTATAAGTGCTGTATCTTTTATCCCCGCTTCTTTAAAAACGGCCCAGATAAATTTGAAGGCAACTCCGGCACCCGCCAGGTTCTTTGACGGATGGGGCCCGTCTATCATTTTTGGGTCCACAACTGCAAAGGCTTTTGGGAGTTTTTTTGGTATGTTGTGGTGGTCTGTCACTATCACATCCATGCCGAGGGAGGATGCTTTTTCTATCTCTTTTGCATTGGTTATGCCGCAGTCCACCGTAACGATCAGCTTTGTCCCATCGTCTGCTATCTTTGAAACGGCTTCTTCGTGCATTCCGTAGCCTTCGCCATAGCGGCGCGGGATATAATAAGAGGTTTCTATGCCCAGTTTTCTTAGGGCCAGCACCACTATGGCCGTGGCAGTTACCCCGTCAACATCAAAATCGCCGTAGACGGTCACCTTTTCGCCCCTGTCCCTTGCCAGCAGCACTCTGCCGGCGGCCTTTTTCATGCCGGGTATCTCAAAAGGGTCCCTCAAGCCAGAAAGCCTGGGATTAATAAAAGAAGCGGCTTCTTCTGTTGTCTTTATGCCTCTGTTGATGATGACCTGGGAGGTTGTTCTGGAAATGCTGAATTCTCCGGCAATTTTAGCAGCAAGATCGTCCTGGAGGGGATACTGGAACCATCTGCGGTTTAGCAGGCTCATCTTACGGTTTCTTGATAAGCATCAGCTTTTGCCCGAACTCCACGCTCTTGCCGTTTTCGACAAGTATCTTAACGATCTTTCCGCTTACCTCGGATTCTATTTCGTTGAAAAGTTTCATAGCTTCTATTATGCAAACCACCTTACCTTTTTCCACCTGGGAACCGACCTCAACATACGGCGGGCTGTCAGGAGAAGGCGAACGGTAAAAGGTGCCGACCATTGGCGAGGTTATTGCAAGCAGCCCTTCATCCTCATCCTTTTTTGCTGCGGGAACTTCAACTTTGTGAGCAACCTGATGCTGGGGGGCTACATGAACTGCATGGATCTGTCCTTTGTCGCGCTTAACTTCCACTTTGAACCCGTCCTTTTCCACGCTCAGGCCGGATACATCGGATTCTTCCGCTATCTTTATTATCTTCTTTATCTGTTCAAAGTCCATTATATTCTCCTTTTTACCCTGAGCGACCCCGAGCCTGTCGAGGGGGAGTCGAAGGGTTATGCCCGTTCTATATACGCGCCGGTCTTTGTGTTGACCAGGACCATCTCTCCTTCTTTGACGAACATCGGGACCTGCGTCACAAACCCGGTCTCCAGCGTTGCCGGCTTCATTATATTTGAAACACTGTCCCCTTTAAAGCCCGAACCTGTCTCTTTGACCTTAAGCGCCACCGAGGCCGGCAGCTCCACCCCTATAACTCTTCCCTCGTGCATGTTGATCTGGACAATGTCGCCTTCTTTTATATAATTGGGCGCGTCCCCTATTATGTCCTTTGTAAGGGCGAACTGCTCAAAGGTTTCCTGATCCATAAAATTGTATTCGTCCCCTGAGATAAAGATGAACTGCATCTGTTTTCTTTCGATATGTGCTCTTTCAACTTTATCGTTTGATTTAAAGGTCTTTTCTGTGGAGTTGCCGGTATCCAGGTTCTTTAACTTGACGCGCACTATCGCCCCGCCCCTTCCCATCTTTATGTGGTTGTATTCGACAACGGTAAACACCTGTTTGTCAAGCTCGATCGTAGTGCCCGGACGAAGCTCTGTGACCGCTATAGACATCTAAATCCTCCGATCTTCATCGATATGTTCATTTTACATTATGGAGGGCAAGTGTTCAACGCTTCCTGCGTAAACCCGAACCTGAAGGTTCGGCTCGATTTAAACCCTATCCCCCTTCCCCTTTTCAGGGCAAGGGGAGTTTTGATCTCTCCCCCTGACAAGGGGAAGATTAAGAGGGGGTTTATTAGGGAGATTAGGGCAAGTGTTCAACCCAAACAAAAAGCCCCCCCCGCTTTGGCGGGTGAGGGCTTTATCTTGTGCTCTGATCCTTCTATTCTTCTACTGTAAACTCTATCAAAGGGCAATCCGGCATCTGCACAGGAACAGCTGTTTTATCTCCCGCGGGTTCGGTCTGTTCTATTTGCTTCGTTGCATGATTTTTCCTGATCAATTCTAACATTCGTTCAATTAGCTTTGGCAAACAGGGCAAGGATTTTGACCAGGCTTCACTAGTTTTAATCTCAAGCATGCTCGGAATTTGTTTTGTCATTCTGGGAAACTGCCTTCCCGGATCCAATAGAGACCTTTTTGCTATTGTTGCGATTGCTCTCTGCTGCAACATCGGTTGCGACAATGGTACTGACGAAATTGATTGCGCCATTTGTTTTTCTCCTTTTTGTGTTTTCTCTCAATCGACCCGGATTAGATTCTAATCCTTGAGACAGGATTTAGCTTACCGCCCCCCTGTATATAATTATCGTTAATATATGCCGATGATTTCATTTCCACAAATGGTATAATTGACCAGTAAATGGGGATGACAATTACGGCAATAATCGTTCTGCTTTCATATCTTATTGGCTCTGTGCCGTTTGCCTATATTGTCGCAAAGGCCAAAGGCATAGATCTGACCAAAGTCGGCAGCGGCAACATAGGGGCGACAAATGTGTGGAGGTCCATAAGCCCTGCCGCAGGGACTGCGGTGTTCTTTCTGGATTTTTTCAAGGGTTATGTTGCGGTGACTTTGGTAGGGGCAGGTCGCGACCTGCCCCTACTGGACAAACCTATGGTGGTTATTGCCTGCGCCGCCGCCGTCATACTGGGGCACACATTTTCCGTGTTCCTCAAATTCAAAGGCGGCAAGGGTGTTGCGACCGGGTTGGGCGTGGTCTTTGGCATCGCGCCTTATAATTTTGTTCTGTGCTTTGCGCTTGGAATGGGAATAATCGCTCTCACAGGTTATGTCTCGCTTGCCTCGATGACGGGCGCGGTATTTCTTTCTATACTTATGTTCTCGACAAGGCAGCCCGCCCCTTACGCGTGGGGGATCCTTTTGCTGGCCGCGTATGTCATATATAAACATGTGCCTAATATCAAACGATTGATAAACGGTACGGAAAATAGGATATCGTGGAAAAACAGATAAATGCGCCGGCGTGCCGTAGAGACGCCCCGACGGGCGTCTCTACAAAGGTACTATAACAATCCTATGATTAACAACAACCAATGTAGGTCCGTCTCCATCATCGGCGCCGGCGCATGGGGTACTACCTTGGCGGACCTTTTGGCAAAAAAAGGTCTCGATATCCTTTTGTGGTGTTTTGAAGAGCAGACAGTGCAAGATATTAATTCCTCAAAAGAGAACAAAAAGTTCCTGCCCGGCATAAAACTCCATAAGAACATAACAGCAACGGCTGACCTTGAAGAAAGCTTTAACAACTCAAAAGTTATCATAAGCGTTATCCCCTGTCAGCACATTAGGAACACCTATCAAGATAAGGGGCTTGTTGTCTCAAAGGATGTGATGATACTTAGCGCTACTAAAGGGATAGAAAAGGATACCCTAAAAAGGCCGTCCGAAATAATAAAGGAACTGCTAAAGGCAGAAAATGTCGCGGCCCTCTCCGGCCCCAACCTTTCAAAAGAAATTGCACAGGGTCTTCCGGCGGCTTCTGTCATAGCCTCTTCGGATGATAACACTGCAAAGATACTGCAGGAGATCTTGAACACCGAAAAGTTCAGGATCTACACGAGCGATGATGTGATAGGCGTCGAGCTCGGAGGAGCACTTAAGAATGTTATCGCTATTGCTGCCGGGATCTGCGACGGGCTGGCTCTGGGCAGCAACGCGAAGTCAGCCTTGATAGTACGCGGACTGGCCGAGATCAAGAGGCTTGGAATAGCCGCAGGAGCAAAACAGGGAACATTTTCCGGCCTGTCAGGGATCGGAGACCTGATAACCACCTGCCAGAGCAGCCTTTCAAGGAACCATTCTGTTGGAGAACAGCTGGCAAAAGGAAAGACCCTGGTTGAAATTCAAAAGAGCATGAACGCTATCCCTGAAGGCGTTGACACCTCCGTTTCCGCCTTAAAACTGGCGGAAAGACTTGAAGTTGAGATACCAATAACAAGAGAAGTGTATAAAGTCCTTCTTGAAGGCAAAAAACCCGCTGAGTCGATCCCCAGCCTGATGGGCCGCTCACTCAAGAGCGAGTAGCGTTTTCCAAAAAACCCGAAGGTACCCTGAAATTTCCTGATAAGAGGTCCGATGTATCTGTGTCCGCATTCAAGATCAAAGGAGAAACGATATGTCAGGAATGGGCCCCATTATCAGCAGGCTGCCTCAGATCAGGAACATAGGAGTTGTAAGGGAGATCAAGCAGGGGGAAGGAAGAGTGGGAGTTACACCTGCCGGAGCGGCAGCTTTTATCCGCATGGGCAGGACAGTATATGTGGAAAAAGATGCCGGCATAAGAAGCGGCTTCAGCAACCAGAGCTATCATGATGCAGGGGCAATAATACTGACAGGCCCCGCAGCTGTCTGGAAAAATGCGGACATGGTAATAAAGGTAAAAGAGCCGCTGCGCTATCCGGTCAACGAATTTGATTTCCTCCGGCCGGACCTTGTGCTTTTTACCTATCTTCATCTTGCCTCGGATCTGGACCTGGCAAGGGACACGGCAGCCTCAGGCGTTTGCGGTTTTGCTTTTGAGACGGCACAAAAAGAGGACGGCTCTATCCCGATGCTTGCCTGTATGAGCGAGATAGCGGGAAGAATGGCGCCTATGGAAGCTTCGGCAATAGGAGCTCCGAACGGCGCCATGGGGCTGTTGATGTCGGGGATACCTGAAATAGCGGAAAGGCAGAACATACTGGTACTTGGCGGAGGCAATGTCGGCGCCAACGCCGCAATGATATCCCTTAAACTGGGGGCCAACATAAGGATACTGGACATCAATGAAGACAGGGTTTGGAACAATCTGGAAAGGCTAGCCGCAAATAATGACAATTATTTCGACTTGCTTTCCTTTGGCCACCGTGCCGCAAAAGGATCGAATTTTGTGGAGGTTGGGCTCTCTAATGAAGCCGCGGTAGCGGAAGGGCTTGACTGGGCGCATACAACTATCGGAGCCGCTTTAAGGCCGGGGGCCCCGGCGCCTCTCTTGATCGGAAGCGATCACTTCTACGCAATGCAGAGCGGAAGGATCATCTTGGATGTGGCAGTGGACCAGGGCGGGATCTCGTCCCACACCAGGGCGACCACGCACGAAAAGCCAACTTTTATCGTGGACCGGGAAGGCAGGGTCCATGGCTACGGGGACATAGATACTCCCGGGACCGTCATGTACTGCGTAGCCAACATGCCCGGAAAGCACGCGAGGACCTCGACCCTCTCTCTCACTGCCAGGACCCTTCCATACGCCCTGGCCATGGCAGGGGGCTGGGAAAGCGCTTTTGAGCAGTACCCCGAACTGGCAAAAGGTATTAATACCTTGAATGGACATTTGACCCTGCAAGAGGTGGCCGAGCCTCTGGAATTGATGGAAATATTTAAGCCTCTTTCCGGTTTTTGATTGTGCTAAATGGCTTTTTGAAGTAAGATTGTCTTAATGACGACAGAAACCGCTGTTCTTGCGGGGGTCGCCTTCCCGCAGGACGAGATAAGCATCGAAAGTTCTATGGAAGAGCTTGCGCTCCTGGCAAAGACCGCAGGCTCTTTTGTCGCCGGCTCCATCGTCCAGAGAAGAGAAAAACCCGACCTTACAACTTTCATCGGCAAGGGCAAAGTGGAAGAACTAAAGAACCTGGTAAAAGCAAGAAAAGCCAACCTCATCATATTTGACAACGAACTGCATGCCTCACAGCAAAGGAACCTTGAAGAAGCCATCGGTGTAAAAGTGGTGGACAGGCCGGAACTTATTATCGATATTTTTGCCCGCCATGCGCATACCCGCGAAGGCCGGCTTCAGGTAGAGCTGGCGCAGTCGCAGTTCCTTTTGACCCGCCTTTCGGGGAAAGGCATACTGATGTCCCGTCTGGGAGGAGGCATCGGCACCAGGGGCCCGGGGGAAACAAAGCTGGAAGAGGACAGAAGAAAGATCAGGAAAAGAGTGGCCGAGTTAAAAAGAGAGCTTGAAACTCTCAAAAAAACAAGGCACACCAGGAACCTGTCCAGAAAATCTTCAGGGGTTACTGCGATCTCGCTTGTCGGCTATACCAATGCTGGAAAATCTTCGCTTATGAACGCGCTGACAAGGTCGGAGGTCCTGGTAGAGGATAAATTGTTCGCCACGCTGGATACCACGACAAGAAAATTGTATCTTCCCGGGGACCTGCACGCACTGCTCTCCGATACTGTGGGCTTTATCCAAAAACTGCCTCATCAACTTATAGATGCTTTCAAAGCCACGCTCGAAGAAGTATCGGACGCGGACCTGCTTTTGCATGTGGTGGACTCCTCAAGCAGCAGCATAGAGGGGCAGATAAACGCCGTCTACGGAGTGCTGGAGGAGATCAAAACGATCAATAAGCCCATCATAACCGTATTCAATAAGCGGGACAGACCGGATAGCATGGTCGAAAAAAAGCTGCTCGAAAAATACAGTCCTGCGGTAGAGATCAGCGCCTTAAAAAAAGAGGGGCTTGCGCAGCTAAAAGAGGCTATCTGCTCCTGTCTGAAACGCTCTCAACTGTCTTAAGCTCTTCCATCAATTTTGAGAAATTATCCGGCGTAAGTGATTGAGCGCCGTCAGAAAAAGCCTCTTCCGGTTTGGGGCAGACCTCTATCATAAGCCCGTCGGCGCCGGAGGCCACCGCGGCTTTGCTCATGGATGAGACCAGGCTCCATTTGCCTACCGCATGGCTCGGGTCCACCACCACAGGCAGATGGCTGAGCTCTTTAATGGCAGGCACAGCGCTGAGGTCTAAAGTGTTCCTGGTATATGTCTCAAAAGTGCGGATGCCCCGCTCGCAAAGGACCACATTCTTATTTCCCTCGCTCATTATGTACTCGGCGGACATCAGCAGTTCTTCCAGCGTTGCGCTAAGGCCTCTTTTTAACAGGATCGGCTTTTTGGTCTTTCCAACTTCCTTGAGCAGGTTAAAATTCTGCATGTTCCTTGCGCCTATCTGCAGCATGTCAGCATATTTGACTATCAAAGCAACATCCCTGGTGTCCATAACCTCGGTAACAATGGGAAGCCCCGTTTCTTCTTTGGCTTCTTTAAGGAGTTTAAGACCTTCTTCCCCGAGGCCCTGAAAGCTGTAGGGAGAAGTCCTGGGCTTAAAAGCCCCGCCTCTTAACATATGCGCGCCGGCGTTTTTTACCGCGCGGGCCGTGGCCAGTATCTGTTCTCTGTTTTCTACCGAGCATGGGCCTGCCATAACTACCACCGGGCATCCTGCCCCTATTTTTAGTCCGGCCCCAACATTTATCACGCTGTCCTGCGGATGGAACTCCCGGCTTACAAGTTTATAGGGTTTTCTTACGGCAACGATCTTTGATACGCCGGGCATCATCTGGAGCGTCTCTACCTGCAGAGTGGTCTTGTCCCCTATCGCGCCTATTATGGTCTGCTCGACCCCTTTTGAAAGATGAATTCCAAAGCCCAACCCCTTAAGTTTATCGGCAACGCCGTTTATCTGATCGTCGCTTGCCCCGGGCTTCATTATTATTATCATTGTTGGCTGCCTTCCCTTTACTCGCTCGTGTAATACTCGTTCTTTTTGGGGTTCGCAAGGTCAGGCCTCAGCGCTTTTGCGCCCCCAAGATAAACATGCTTTATTTCGTTCTGCTTTTTGTCCGTGTTCAAATGGACCAGGACACGGATGCATTTTTTCAGGCTGCCCTCCCTTTCCATCTCCACGCAGCAGATGAGCGGCGTATAAAGCCAGCCCAGTTCCCGTGCCGCAAGGGCTGGGAATTCCTTTGTTATGTCCTGGGTCACTGTAAAAATGATGCTGGCAATGTCCTCTACCTTGATCTTGTTGACAGAGATCATCTTTTCCAGCAGCATCTCCGTTGCAAAGATGATCGCATCTTTTTCGTTCTTGTCTATCGTTATCGCGCCTCTGAGGCCTCTTACCGCCATTTGTTCACTCTCCCGAGTATATCACTTCAATTTTACCATCGCTTCGCTCTATAATCAATCCGCCGGAGCTGTCAATGTCCCTTGCGGTCCCGGTGGCAGGGCCGTCCTTGCCCAGATACTGCCTGCTGGTCCCAAGGGTCGAGCATGAGGTCTTGAGTTCTTTAAGAAGATCCGCAGAGCCGGTTTTTTCGAGCCCGCTAAATACCGACCCCAATTCTGACAGCAAAAGGACAGCGAACATTTCCCTGTCCTGCGTCCGGCCCGTTTCTATCTCAAGCGAGGTGGCGGTCATTTTTATAGGCTCAGGAAATGAGAGCGGTTCATTGTTCAGGTTGACCCCGATACCGGCAATTATGAATTTTTTTCTTGCCTCGGCCAGACAGCCAGCGACCTTTTTGCCGTTAAGAAGGACATCATTGGGCCATTTGATAGATCCGGCGCCTGCTCTTTGTTTCACGCACCTTAGAGTGGATAGAGCAAGAGCCAGCGGAACTAATCCCTGAGGGTAGGTTTGGGGAGCGGACATAATGAAAGAAAGGTATAAGCCTGCATTTTCAGGTGAGACCCAGGCTCTGCCCCTCCTTCCTCTGCCTCCCGTCTGGGACAGGGCGATCACTGCGGTCCCTTCCCTTTCGCCCTTTTCTATGAGTTCAAGGCAGACATCGTTGGTGGAGGAAACCCTGTCATATTTCAGGATCTTTTCTATCCTGAAGCCTGTATCCTGCATCCGCTAAAAACTGCTTGAGAGCCCGAACATCAGAAGATCGGTGTTCGGAGTTGCTGAATTGGGGTCCATATCAAGCCTGTAGGAAATAGTTGCAACGGAGCCTTCTGGATCTCCCATATTTAGGCCTGCCTCATAGGTCATTCTTGAGTTAAGATGTCCCGGCCCGTACATGTAATCTGAGGACAGGTCTATATTCCCCTTAAATCCCAGAGAAAGCGAGTCCGCTAGTCTTTGCGTTATCTTTGCCTGGATGGCCCTTGCCCCGTTCACCCTGGGCCTGTCAAACGGATCGTAACCTATGAGCGACCACTGGTCCAATTGCTGCGGCTCGGTAAGATACCTTCCTCCAACAAGGAACAGCTGTATGTCTGCCGTGGTCCCGGAATTGAAATGGTCCAGCAGCGCAAGCCCGGCCTTCAGCATGAGGTTTGAATGCGTAAATGACCTAAACGCCCCTCCCGCCACAGTCGCAGAGAATTTTACTTTTTCGGACGGATCGGAGGCAAGTTCTATTTTTGGCATAAAAGAAGCCAGCTGTCCGGCTGTATTGTCTTTCACAAAGTAATCGCCTGACAGTGTAACTCTTGTCCTGTTAATGACAGGAAGTTTTGTGTCCCATGCAAGCGAGCCCGTGTACTGTCCCGCTCCCACCTGTCCCGGGGTGACCGCGTCGTTGGTGCTGACATTGTGCGCGGTGTAGGAAAAGCCAAGATCCGAACCATAAACTTTGGCAGAAACTCCCAGGCTGTTATAGGGCCTCACATAGGTTATCCCGTATTCCGAAGGCATTACCGGGCTGTTGTAAAGATGCTGCTGCGGACCGGGGCCGCTGGTGGCCTTGAACACCATCGGGATGGGAGCGTCCATCTTAAGTACGCCTTCGATATCAAAAAGTTTAGTGGCGATATCCTGGTAGCCTCCGTAGTAGCCGGCGTCCATGGTGTCCAGGTTTATCTTAAGAGAGCTGTCGGGCCTCGGAGAGGACTCAAGAGCAGTTTTTACCCTGTAATTTATGACCGGTCCGTGCGGAGCCCCCGTGTTATTGTTGGCAAGCACATTGCCGATGAACATCTTTGTTTCATAATAGCCGGACAATCTGTAAGGATTGCGCTCCTCCATCTCGGCCTTCAGTTCTTTGAGTTCGGACCTCAGTTCCGCCGAAAGCTTTTCCATCCCCGCGGCGCCGGTGCTGTCGGCAAGCTTGGAAAGGAACAGGGCGGTCTCGAACCTGGTGATGTTCTTGTTGCCTCTAAAGGTCCCGTCGGGATAACCCTGGGTCACTCCCATCTTTACCAGACGATAGACCGCTTTTGCGGCCCAGTGGGTGTCAGGCACATCCCTGAAACGGAACTCTTCTATCGAAGGTTTTTCCGCTTTTTTTCCTTTAATGCTCTTTGCCGCCGCAGAAACGGGGCAGGACATCAGACACAGCGCAAGAATTAATACCAACGCTCTCTTCATTATTGGACCTCCCGCTCTTTAGAATATCATTTCCCGAATTGGATGTAAATGTTCACCGGAGAAAGCTCAGGATCGTTTTGGCTATCTTAAAGCCTGCTTTGGGGTCGCTGGCGCGGCGGATATTCTTTAAATACCTGGCGTAGGTCTGCGGCCTGGAGATGCTGGTGACGACCTTTGATATCTTCCTGTGGTCCTTTGCAACTACACCAAGCCCTTCTTTCAGGACAAATTCAACATTGCCTTCTTCCTGTCCGGGCAGCCAGCTGGTGATTATCAAGGGAAGCTCCTTGGCAAGGGCTTCGGCTATAGAGCCCGGCCCGGCTTTTGTTATTATGATGTCGGAGGCGCTCATCAGGTCCGGCACTTCGTTGGTAAAGCCGTAGACCTTCATCGGCATCCGGAACTTAGGCGCGGCTTTTTCCAGCCTGCGTTTCAATTTTTCGTTCCTGCCGGCAACTATTATCAGCTGAGCCTGCACTTTTGAATGGTTGAGCGCCGCCGCCGTCTCGTAGATGCTGCCGCCGCCCTCTCCTCCGCCCATCATGAGCACGGTGAACAATTTGGGAAAGAGCCCCAGGTCCGAGCGCAGCCTGCCTTTTTCTTTTGACGGCCTGCTGAACTTTGGATCTATGGGAAGCCCGATAAGTTTGACCTTGGATGGCGGGGCGCCGTATTTTACGGCAAGCTCTTTGGCTTTTTCGGTGGCCACTATTATGAGATCCACTTCCGGACAGACCCAGGCCGCGTGAATGCTGACCGGATCGGTGATCACCGTTATCATGGGGACCACTCTGCCCGCCTGCCGCATTGCCGCCACCGTTATGTGGTTTAACATGGGATGGACCGACACTACAACATCCGGTTTTCTCTTGCTCAAAAGCGCGGCCAGTTCTTTAACGATAAAGGGCCTTGCGATCTTTTCAAGGTTTTGCAGCTTCTTAAGGTCGTTAAGCCAGTAATAGAGCACTCCCCACATTTTTGGGGAATACTTGATCACAGGCCCGTAAAGCTTTGCAAATAGGTTGAGGAACTTACTGCATTCAGAGAACACATCCACCATTTCCTGAAGGGGCGCGTTCTTTCCTTCCAGCTCTTCAACGGCCCTCATCAGCGAGGTGGCAGCGCTGCGGTGCCCTCCTCCCGTGTCAGAGAACAGATAGAATATCTTCTTTTTCACTGAACCCCTCCTTGCCGCTTACTTTTTGTATCCCTGCGGGTGCTTTAAATGCCATTCCCAGGTATCGGATATGATCTTTTCTATAGTGGAGTGCTTCTGCTGCCAGCCCAGGGCGCTTTTTATCTTTGCGGAACTGGCTATCAGGGCGGGAGGGTCCCCTGCCCTTCTGGGAGAGTCCACCGCATTTATGCCTTTCTTAGTTATCTTCTCTGCGGCTTCCACTATCTGCCTTACCGAGAACCCGCTCTCCGACCCAAGATTGTAGACAGCGCTCTGCTTAGTTTTTGAGAGTTTTTCTAGGGCAAGAACATGCGCTGATGCCAGGTCTTTTACATGTATATAGTCTCTGATACAGGTGCCGTCCGGGGTCGGGTAGTCGGTGCCGAACACCTTGACATCTTTTCTGGCGCCGGAAGCGGCATGAAGCACCAGCGGGATAAGATGTGTTTCAACCTCCCGGTCCTCCCCGATATCATTTTCAAGATCGGCTCCGGCCGCATTAAAATATCTTAGGCAAACATGCTTTATCCCGTAAGGGGCTTCGTACCATTTCAGATATTCCTCTATCGTAAGTTTGGTCTGGCCGTAAGTATTTTCCGGAAGAGTAGGCTCTGTCTCAACTATCGGTATCTTTTTGGGTGCTCCGTAAACCGCGGCAGAAGAGGAGAACACAAAGAGCCCAACTCCTTCCTTTGCCATTGCATTCATCACATTTATCGAGCCCCGGACATTGTTCTCAAAATACTTGGCGGGGTCCTCCACGGATTCGGGAACGATCGTGAAAGCCGCAAAATGCATGACCGCGTCAAACCCGCGGCCGGACAGGGCTTTCCTTATGCTTTCTTCTTCCCTGATGTCCCCGATGATAAGCTCGATACCTTTGGGAAGGATCTGCCTGTGCCCGCAGCAGAGGTTGTCAAAAACCAACACCTCATGTCCGCTCTTCAAAAGGTCCCTTACGGTGCAGCCCCCTATAAAGCCGGCGCCGCCGGTCACAAGGACCTTCACTTTTTTTTGCCTTTCAGTGCTTCAAGATAGATCGCTTCTATCTGATCGCCGATAGTCTTCCAATTGTATTTTGTTTCAACCAGCTGACGGCCTCTTACCCCCATGCTCCTTGCCAGTTCAGGGTCTTTAAGCAGTTTGATGATAGCCGCCGACAGCCCCTCGATATCCCTGGGCTCCACCAGCAGGCCGCTCTTTCCGACCTCCATCACATTGTTGACGCCGGGTATGTTGGATGCGATAACGGGAGTGCTGCACGACATGGCCTCCAGCTGAACTATCCCGAAAGCCTCAAGCCTGTTTATTGATGGGAAGACATACATGGCAGCGGTTGAATAAAGCTGAACCATCTCATCAAGGTTCACTTTGCCGCGGAACTCTATATGAGACCTTACCCCGACTTTGTCTATAAATTCCTCTATATGCGGTTTTTCTTCCCCGTCGCCGCAAAGGACGAACTTGGCGTCCGGCACCTCTTTGAGGACAAGAGGGATAGCCCTGACAAGGTAGTCTATGCCTTTGTTGGAAGCGAACCTTCCCAGGAACAGGACTTTTTTCCTGTCGCGGGAAGCTTCTGAAAGGCCCTGCTTCTTAGCTGAAGCGTCGAACAGTTCATAATGTATCCCTATTGGGACAGCCTTATGCGGAAGGGTTTTCATGACCGGAGATGTGGAAGCATAGCTTTCGGTAGTGTTGATTATCACATCCACCTTTGGCAGCACCCACCTCGCGTACATGTTGGTCAGCTCCTCGACCGATTTGATCAGCCATTTGGGCATTTTTCTTCCCAGAAAGTTCTCGGATATTGTGGTGTCGCAGTGATAGGTAACGATGTGCGGGACCCTGAGCCTGTTGCGTATCGCCCTTGTAAAACCGAACGCGGGGCAGTGGGAATGGACCAGGTCAAATCCCTTGAGCATCGAAAGATTGAACTTGAAAGAGACCGGAAGATAGATGAAGTTCATTGCATCAAGACGGATAACGCTCAGGCCTTCCATGTTCTCTCTTGAAGGAGCGCCCGCTTCTTTGGGGACATTGTTGGTGATGACGGTCACTTCGTGGCCTCTGGATACCAGTTCAAGCGAAAGGTCCTTCACATATTTTTCGGTCCCTCCGAAATGAGGGAAAAAGAAAGGAACGCACATGGCTATCTTCATTTTCCTGCCTCCTTTTTATACCGTCCAGTATTGCAGCCTTCTTGACGCCGTCTCGAACAGCGGATCGAACCTGCCGATCTTTTTATAGTAGGTAAGCGCCTCCTTTATCTTATTTCTCTTCATTTCCAGGTCCCCAAGGTTAAGGTTGGCGGGACCAAAATCCTTATCGTTCTTAAGGGCTGCTTTGAACTCTTTTTCGGCCGAAGACAGGTCGCCCTTTAGCAGATAGCAGACCCCAAGGTTGTTCCTGTAGGCCGGACTGCCGCCATCCTGGCTGGAAACCTCAAAAAGGCGGGGCAGTGCGCTGTCAAGTTCTTTAGACATGATGTTTATGGCCGCCAGATTGTTGAGTGCCGGGTACAGCCCCGCATCCAGCTGGCTTGCAAGAAGGAATTCCTCTTCGGCGGCTTTAAGATGCCCCTTAAGCAGGCGGTCAAAGCCTTTGTTGTTCTGGTCCTGTCCAAAAGACATGGAGGTAAGGTCCTCATCATCTAAAAGCCTTGACCTTCTAAGGTCCCTTGCCCAGAGAGCGATCGGTTTTTCCAGGTCGTCGAGAGCAAAAACCAGCGCCGCGGCTTTGTTCCTGACCGAAGCCGGGTTTGCCTGCCCCAGAAGTTCCGCCCTCCTGGACAAGTCACCCAAACCTATGTCGCATGCAAGCACAGCCTCGTAGCATGCAAGAGCCCTGTGGACATCCCCCATGGCCTCATAACAGCTGCCCAGAAGCGCTCTTGCCTCATTAACGGATGCCTCGCTGTCCGGCGCTTTTGCCTCCAGGGATTTTTCGAACTGGACCTTTGCCATCTCAAAGCTGCCCTGCTCCTTGAAAGCCTGCCCCATCAGTTTGTGTGCCAGGTGCGCCCTGGTGGTGTCCTTAAGGGAATTCTGCAGATGCCGAATCGCCGCCTCAAAATTGCGTTTTTTGAGCAGAACTTTTGCCAGGTCTATGTTGAGAGCCACTCTCCAGGAATCCTGCTCAACTTTTGCCTTTACAGAGGAGACCTCGAGGTCCGTTTCTTTTTCGCTGGAGGCCCGGTATTTTTCCTGTATAGACCTGTCGTAAGGCGCCAGTTTCAGCGCCGACCTAAAGGAGTCCCCTGCCCTGTTATAGATATTCAATTTGTGGTAGGCCTGTCCCAGTATCAGGTAGGCGTCCGCAAGCGGTTTTCCCTTCTGCAGGTATTCTTCCGCCATGGCAATAGCCTTGCGGCATTCTCCGCCCGAAAGGAATGACTGCGAAAGCACCAGAAGGGCCTTCGTCATTTTGGGGTCCTGCTTTAGCAGTTCCCTGCACTTTTTTTCTATTTCGTCGGTCTCGGCCGGATCAAGCCTTGCAACAGCCGCATATTCTTCAAGGGCTTTCTCCGTCTGTTCTTTGAACATGTAGATCTCGGCAAGGCTTCTGTGGGAGATGGCCTGGTCCGGATAGGCCTTAACGATGGCAAGGTGTCCATCCATACAAGTATCGGCAAGCGCGGGATCGGCCTTGAATAACCGGTTATAAAGCTCGGCGGCCTCGCTGAAAGAGCCTTTGCCGACAAGGCACTTTGCCAGCTGCAGCGTTATGCTGCGGTTTTCCGGATAGGATGGAAGGAACTTTTTGAGCAGGCCTATCGAGGCCTCGTTGCACGAAGGGTCTGCCTCAAGCGCCAAAGAGATCTGCCTGGCTCCTTCTTCCGGTTTAAGGCTCCTGAAATACACTTCTGCAAGCTTCAGTCTTACACCTGGATCGCCCGGCCACTTTTCAACTATTGCCTCCAGTTTTTCACAGGCCTCCGTTACCGTTTCCGGGTCTTCTCCTGCCATCTTAAGTATAAGCGCGGCCGCCTTTCCGGGAGCCTTGATCCTTGCGTAGAGCTCCGTCAGGGTCCTTGCAGCCTGCACGCTGCCCGGCTTGTTCTCCATAAGCTGCTCATACAGGGATATCGCCTCTGTGTGTCTTTCCCGTTCTATATAAGCGGAGGCCAGGGCTTCAAGGAGCGAATCCTCGCCTTTGCCTGCCTTCATGGCCTTTTCAAGCAGTTCTATGGCGCCGTCTATCCTGCCCAGTTTTAGATAGATCTTTCCCAGCAGGTTATAGATGACGGCAGCTTCGGGGGCGATCTCAACAAGCTCTTCAAGCTCAATGACCGCGTCCTCAAGCTCTCCGACCGACAGGTAGTACTCCACCAGCCCCAGCCTTATGTCTATGTTCTCAAGGTCCTTCTGGATGGCAAGTTCAAAAGCGTTGACCGCATCAGAGAACAGCCTGGGGGAAAAAGAGGAAGCCAGCTTGAACTCTTTTGCTGCATCCTTATAGCTGCCTTTGCCAAGATAATAGGCGCCCAGGTCCCTGTGGGCCAAAGGGTCCCTTGGGTCCCTCTTCAGAGCTTTTTTAATGGCTTCCGCCTGTTGTTCCATTCTATTTAGAAATACCCTCTTTTATTATAAGGAAAGATCCGAGAATTGCAACAGTCGCGCTCGGTATCCAGGCAGCAAGCAGCGGGGCAAGCATCCCGCCCCTGCCCATGGAGCGGAACACCGAGGCAAAAACATAGAAGCTGAAAACAATGACCACCGAAAGCACAAACCCCCATGCCCTCCCCCCGCGCGGCGATGGCAGGCTTAAAGGGATCCCTATCAGCGCAAACACCAGGGTTGCCGCCGGTACTGAGAATTTCATATGGAACTCCGTAAGCAGCTGGCTGGTGTTGACACCGCTTTTTTTAAGGAAAGATATCATGGCTCCCAGTTCGGAACTGTTCATCTCCTGAGGGGTCTTGGGCTGGGAAAAGTTCATCACATTTTCTGCAACAAGTATCCGCATCTTTTCAAAACCGGCCTCATATTTAAGCGCGCCGCTGTCGTCATAATTGTGTATCACTCCCTCATACAGGATCCAGTCGGCGTCCTTCCAGGAGGCGGATTTTGCAGTTATCACTCTGGGATATTTTCCTGAGGACACTTCATAGATCATCAGCCCTTCCATTTTTGACTGGGAGGGGAAGATCCTGTTTATGTAATAGAACCGGTTGAAGTTGTCCTTGAAAAAGACCCTCTCTTTTATGTCCGGGGGAGGCTGTTTAAAGATGATCTGCCTTATGATCTTTTCTGACACCTTGTTGGACAGAGGCACCAGCGTTTCGTTGGTAAAGAACGCCAGTCCGCTGACCGCCAGGGACACGAGGAGCACCGGAGCGCAGATGCGGAAAAAATTGATCCCCGAGGTCCTTAGGGCTGTCAATTCGTTGTCCCTGGAGAGCCGTCCGAACACTATCGCGGTGGCAAAAAGAAAGGACACAGGATAGGTCAGCACCATTATGGAAGGCAGTTTATAGATCAGCAAGCGAAGCACCGCCAAGAACGGCACTCCGTTGTTGATTATAAGGTCCGTAAAGGTGAACAGCAGGTCAATGGTCATTATCAGCACAAAACCAGCTATCCCCGCCAAAAAAGGAAGAAAAAGTTCGCTGATAAGATAGCGGTCAAGTATCTTTATTGCCACTCTTGTTCTCTCAGACGCCTTTTTTCCCTTTTGACCGCCTGCGCCAGCTGTCTTCTCTTTCTCTGCGAAGGCTTTTCATAGAACTCTCTCCTCTTCATCTCTTCTATAATGCCTTCTCTTTTTATCTTGCTCTTGAACTTTCTGAGCGCCTTGTCTATGGGTTCTTCTTTTCTTACCTCAACTCTGACCAAAATACTCACCTCATTTCTTATATCACTTTTCTATTCGCTGTAATGCGGACACCTTCAACCCGGGGGCCAGTTCATGTGCCTGCCCCCCAAAAGATGAAAATGCAAATGGGGCACGGCCTGCCCTCCGTCTGCACCGGAATTGACAATTACCCTGTAGCCGGCCTTGTCAAGGCCTTTTTCCTTTACCAGATGACGGATGGCTTTATGAAGCGCTTCAAGCAATACAGCATCAGTGGCATCCTCAAGTTTTTCAATATGCTTTCTTGGAACTGCCAGTATGTGCACGGGAGCCTTTGGATCGATATCGTTAAAACACACCACCCTGTCATCGCTGTAAACGACCCCAGGGGCCTTATCGTCCGAGGCGATCCTGCAGAAGATGCAGCCGCTCAACTTTTTTCCCCTCCCGAGCCTTTGGGCTCATACTCATATTGTAGACAACAAAGCAGCTTTCCGCAAATCCCCGAAGTCTTGGTCTGGCTTATCTGTATCCCCTGCTCCTTTACCATTTTTACCGTCACTCTGGGAAAATCCTCCAGGAAGGTGCTGCAGCAGAACGCCCTTCCGCACGGTCCCACACCCGAGAACAGGCGGGTCTCGTCGCGGGAGCTTATCTGGCGCAGTTCCACCTTTGTTGCAAGTGATCCCGACAGTTCTCTGGAGATCTCTTTAAGGTTGACGGTCTTTTTCTGGTCGGTTATCTTGTAATAAAGTATCAGACGGCTCATGTCGAACAGGTACTCCAGCTGCAGCACTTTTACCGGGGCTTCGTATTCGCGCATTTTGGAGCAGACCGTGCAGTACGCCTCTCTTTCTTTGGAAATGAGCTCTCTTTCCTTTTCGATGTCTTTGTCGGAAGCGTACCTGATGACCTTGCGCAGCTTTATGTCGGAACCGGGATGCCTGTCGTGCTCGTCCTTGACCGACACTATCCAGCCGAACTCCGTGCCGCGGTCGGTCTCGACTACCACCGCATGCCCCACCTTGAGCTCGTCATCTTTGTAGCCCTTAAGCGGCGTTATATTGTTGAACTTCCTGAATTTTATGCCCAGCAGTTTCATAATGCCCCGCCCAGCCGCAGCGCCATGTGGTCAAGCGCTATCCTCTTGTTGGCCTTTCTTTTTATGTCCCTTGCAGTATCAAGCACTATCCTTGAGTCCGAGAACCTTTTTAAGCCAAAGAGGTGTTTGGCAACAGCATAAAGCTTTGGCATGAGAGTTTCCTTGTCCGCTGCCAGCTCCTTAGAGAACGACAAAAATGACGACAGCTGCCCTGACGGCAGTTTGACCTTCCAAGGAGCTTCTTCTTCCTCCGGATTAGTGAAGAGTATCTTCTGGCACCTTGAGACCACGGTCTTGGGCAGATGGTCCTCTCTTGCGCTGGTTAAAATGAACAATACTTTTTTGGGGGGCTCTTCAAGTGTTTTAAGAAGGCAGTTAAAAGCCTCCTTGGTCAGCCTTTCGCTTTCGTTCATCAGCACTACAAAATACGCTCCCTCGGAAGGCCCGTATTTTATGAGTTCCTGAAGCTCCCAGATCTGTTCTATTCCTACCGTCTGCCTGTCTTCTCTTGGCTCAACCTCCAGAACATCCGGATGAATGCCTTTTTTTATCTTGGAGCAGGAACTGCATTTTCCGCAAAGCGTGTGGCAGTTAAGAAGGGAGGAGTAATCAACGGCTATTTGCCTCATTTCGGCCAAATTCTGCCCGCAGAAAAGGAACGCGCTAGGTATCCTTTTGTTCTCAAAAGAGCCAAAAAGCATCCTTTTTGCTCTTTGCTCCCCTTTTACCCGGGTAAATTCCATGATGTTCTGATTTTATCATATTTATCTGCCGCCCGAAGCCCTGTACACATCGTAGACATCCGACACTTTTCTTACGGCATCCATTACCTGCTTCAGCTGCGATGAGCTTTTAACATCTACAACAAGCGTGATTATGGCGCTGCTGCCCTTTTTAGTCTTGACATCCGCGGAGCTGATGTTGGTCCTGGTCTCGGAGATCTGGGCCAGGATGTCCTTTAGGACCCCTACCCTGTCAAAGGCCTCCACTTCTATGCTGACCGGATAAAGGGTGCCGGAGCTCTCGTCCCACTGCACCTCCACGCATTTTCCCTCCTTCTTTTCATGGGCGGCAAGGCTCTTGCAGTCCGCCTTGTGGATGGACACTCCCTTGCCTTTTGTGACAAATCCCACCACCTCGTCGCCCGGCAGAGGATAACAGCACTTGGAAAACCGGGTAAGTATGTTCTTTGCGCCCATCACCCTGATACCGGAGGACGGACTTATCTTTTTGGGAGGCTGGGACAGCATGGGTTTGAGAACTTCTTCTTCGGTCTGGGGCAGCGGTTTTTTCTTTTCCAGGTTCTGCCTGATCTTTTTTGCGGTCGCAAAAGCGCTCATCTCCCCCCAACCTATAAGGGCAAAGAGGTCCTGCCCGTTTGTTATATTCTGTGCGTTGAACAGGAATCTTAGGTTTTCTTCCGAAACCGCCTCCGGATCATCAACTCCAAGGGCATTAAGCTCCTCCAGGAGCAGAAGTCTTCCTCTTTCAATGTTGTCCTCTCTCTTTTGTTTCTTGAGCCAGTTCTTTATCTTGGCCCTTGCCCCTGAGGTTTTTACAAAATCAAGCCAGTCAAACCTCGGGTTCTCCTTGCTGCCGGTCAGGATATCTATGATATCCCCGTTCTTGAGCTTGTAATCAAGAGGCACTATCTTGCCTTTGCCTTGGCTCCCTGGCAGCGGTGCCCCACCTGAGTGTGAACATGATACGCAAAATCAACTGGAGTGGAATCCACCGGAAATGAGAACACATCCCCTTTGGGGGTATAAACAAAAACCTCGTCGATGAACAGGTCGATCTTGAGGCTTTCCATGAAGTCTTTTGCATCCTTGACATCTTTCTGGTAATCGAGCATCTGGCGCAGCCAGGCCAGTTTTGAGTCGAAGGCCTTGTCGGTGCCCTTTTCCTTGTATCTCCAGTGGGCTGCTATGCCGTATTCGGCGGCCTTGTGCATTTCGTGCGTCCTTATCTGCACTTCGACCGGTTTGCCGCTGCTTCCGATAACCGTTGTGTGCAGGGTCCTGTAGCCGTTGGGCTTGGGCATGGCGATAAAATCCCTGAACCGGCCCGGGATCGGTTTCCAGATGGAGTGTATGACCCCCAGCACAGCGTAACAGTCTTTGACCGAGTCCACCAGGACCCTTATGGCTATCAGGTCATAGATGTCGTCAAATTCCACGTTCTTTTGAACAAGTTTTTGGTAGATGCTGTAAAAATGCTTTGTCCTTCCGGATATCGAGGAATTTATCGCGACTTTATCCAGGGCTTCCTTTACCTGAAAGATAAAGTCCTTCATAAAGTCCTCGCGCTCCTGCTTTTTCTGCGCGACCAGTCCTTTTATCTGGTCAAACTTGTCCTTTTCGAGGTAGTAAAAAGCCAGGTCCTCCAGCTCCCACTTTAGGCTCCAGACCCCCAGCCTGTGGCAGAGCGGAGCATAGATCTCCCTGGTCTCCAGCGAGATCTCTTTTTGTTTTTCGACAGGCAGGTATTTCAGGGTCCTCATGTTATGAAGCCTGTCGGCCAGTTTTATCACGATAACCCTTATGTCCTCTCCCATGGCCAGGAACATCTTCCTGTAGTTCTCGGCCTGATGCTCCTCCTTGGAGCCAAAGGAGATCTTCCCGAGTTTGGTGACCCCGGCCACGAGCCTTGCCACATTATGGCCAAAAAGGTCGGACACCTGTTTTTCGGTTATACCGCCGTCCTCGATCGAATCGTGGAGCAGGCTGGCGCACACAGAAGAGGAATCCTGCTCAAGTTCGGTAAGGATCTCGGCCACGGCCATCGGATGTGTTATAAAGGGTTCGCCGGAAAGGCGTTTTTGTTCCCGATGGGTCTTTTCGGCAAATTCATAGGCGGTCCTGATAAGGTCGATCTCGGCGTTGGGCTCGTAGGCCTTTATTTTTGCTATCAGTTCTTCTATGGAAAGCATTTATCTACCGTTTTGGGCCCCTGCCGTAGGATACGGTCCTTCTGTCCATCACGCCTATGCTGGGCGGGATCGCGGACCTTTTTCTGTGCTCATAAGGCCTGCTCTGCGGCTGATGCAAAGCCGCCTGTTTATCGGGTATCATTTTCGATACCGCGATTATCTTTGCCGAATTCTCCAGGCACACTGCCCACTCGTAGGCCTCTTCAAGCGTTGAGGCGGCGACAAAAAAGCCGTGCCCCTTGACCGCTGCGGCCTTGTATCCGGAAGAAAAATTGGAGGAAATAGACCTTGCGGCTTCTTCGGTGGAGATGCCCTGCCTCAGCCTTACGATAGGGACCCCGTTCTGGAAGATCATCGAACCTTTGGTATCGGGAAGCATGATCTTGTTCTCGGTAATAGATAGAGCGCAGACATATGGGGAATGCGCGTGAATAACGGCTCCGCAGGTGGTAGCCTGGTAGATAGCCCTGTGCACGGGCAGATCAACGCTGGCCTCCTGGTCCTTTTCCGATCCCTCAAGCACAGGCACATTCACAAGGTCGTAGTCCTTCAGGTCCGAGAGCCAGCAGTTCCTTTTTGTGATACGAAGGTCTCCTTCCTGTCTTATACTGATATTGCCGCTCTTGGGATCGTTCATCCCCAGCAGGAACAGCGCACTGCCTATCGCCCTGAATCTTTCGAACATATCCTTTTCTCCTTTTCCCGTTTTGTTTAAAGACATTCAAATCTCGAAAAAGCGATGAACTCTCCGAACCTGCTGATTATGTCCTTTTCCTTAAGGCTTTTCATCCTGTCAAGAGAAAAATCCTCGACATTGTAAGAGGCCATTACGGAGCCTATGACAACGGCTTTTTTGATGTTCTCTATGCTCGTATCATTAGTTTTTGCCAGATAGCCGATAAATCCTCCTGCAAAACTGTCGCCTGCGCCGGTCGGGTCCTTCAGATTTTCCTGCGGATAAGAAGGAGCGGAAAAATGGCACCCTCTGGAAAAATAGAGCGCCCCGTGCTCCCCTTTTTTCACAATCACGGCTTTTACTCCCTGAGCAAGCAGTTTTTTTGCCGCCGCAACCACCGACGGGGTCCCCATCAGCTGCCTTGCTTCCATGTCGTTGAGCAGCATAAGGTCAGCTTTTTTCGCCACTTTAAGGAGAGCCTGTTTTTTTGTGTCTATCCAGAAGTTCATGGTATCGGCGATCACGAACCTCGGACTATCCAGGCTTTCGATGACCTTAAGCTGAAGTTCTGGGTCCATGTTGGCAAGAAAAACGAATTCACTGTTTTGGGAGGCTTCGGGGACCCGGGGATCGAATTTTTCAAAAACATTCAATTGAGTGTCAAGTGTGTGGGCCTGGTTCATATCGTATTCGTAGTAGCCGTCCCAGTGAAAGGTCTTGCCGTCAACTGTCTGAAGCCCTGACAGATCTATGCCCCTGCCCTCAAGAAAACGCACATGTTCTTTTGGAAAGTCCCTGCCAACTATGCCCACAAGCGCCACCTTGGAGAAAAAACTGGCGGAAACGGAAGCGTGAACGGCAGAACCCCCGAGGATATTTTCCTTTTCCCCGAACGGAGTTTTGATGTTGTCAAGCGCAACGGAGCCAACGATAAGAACGGGCATCAAGATAAACCTTCCGTACAGACTGATCTTACAAAGATGGGAATATGTATGGGATCATTATACCATACGGCTTTCTACTTAAAGTACTCCTGCAGGGCTTTTACCGAGAGGGAGTTCTTCTTCATGGACTCTACCGCACCTGCAATGGCCGAGGCCCCGGCAAGCGTGGTGGCCACAAGAACCTTGCCCAAAAGCGCGGCTCTTCTTATCTGATAATCGTCTTGTCTGCTCCCTTTCCCCAGCGGAGTATTTATTACAAGGTCTATCTTTCCCGACCTTATCTCGTCGACTATATTGGGCCTGCCCTCCGAAAATTTTTTCACCTTCTGCACATCCAGGCCCGACCTGCCCAGGGAATTAGCGGTACCCTCGGTGGCAACTATCTTGAACCCGAGAGAGGAAAAGACCTTTGCGATTGGAACAATATTGCGCTTATCCTTGTTCTTTACGGAAATAAAGACCGTTCCTCCCGCGGGAAGTTTTTCGCCGGCACCCAACTGAGCTTTGGCGTAGGCAAGACCAAAGCCATCCGCTATCCCCATCACCTCTCCCGTTGACTTCATCTCCGGACCGAGCAGGATATCCTGGTTCGTAAATTTGATAAAGGGAAAGACCACTTCTTTCACGGAAACATGAACGGGGACTTTTTCCTTGATCTTGAGTTCTTTAATGGTTTTTCCCGCCAAAACCCTTGCCGCAGCCTTAGCCCAGGGTATTCCTGTCGCCTTCGAAACAAAGGGGACAGTGCGGGACGCTCTGGGATTGACCTCAAGAACATAGACCTTGTCGTTCTTTACGGCATACTGGATGTTCATCAGGCCCACTACTTTGAGTTTTTTTGCCAATGCGTAAGTGTATTCCTTTATGGTCTCGACCGTCTCCTGAGCTATAGAATACGGAGGAAGGACACAGGCGCTGTCCCCGCTGTGGATGCCCGCCTCCTCTATATGCTCCATTATCCCCGCTATTACGGCCTCTCTGCCGTCGCAGAGGCAATCAACATCTACCTCTATCGCATCCTCAAGGAATTCATCTATGAGTATGGGATGATCGGGGGAAACCTGCGAGGCGGTCTTCATATAGGTCATCAGGGACTCGTCATCATACACTATTTCCATTGCCCTTCCGCCAAGGACATATGAAGGCCGGGCCAGCACCGGATAGCCTATTTTCTGCGCGACCGCTCTTGCTTCTTCGTACGACATGGCGCTCCCGTTGCTGGGCCTTGGAATGTCCAGCTTGGCCAGCAATTTGTCAAATCTTTTCCTGTCTTCTGCCGTATCTATCGAGTCTGAAGAGGTCCCGAGCAGTTTGACACCGGCTCTTTCCAGAGGCACCGCCAGCTTAAGAGGTGTCTGTCCCCCGAACTGGACAATGACCCCGACGGGATTTTCTTTTTCCACGATGTTCATCACATCCTCAAAGGTCATGGGCTCAAAATAGAGCCTGTCGGAAGTATCGTAGTCGGTAGAAACAGTTTCAGGATTGCAGTTGACCATTATGGTCTCAAACCCGTCCTGTTTCAGCGCAAAGGAAGCATGCACACAGCAATAATCAAACTCGATCCCCTGTCCTATCCTGTTGGGCCCGCCGCCCAGGATCATTATCTTTGGCCGCTGGGACGGCAGCACTTCGTCCTCTTTTTCGTAAGTGGAATAGTAATAAGGAGTATATGCCTCGAATTCTGCCGCACAGGTATCCACGGTCTTATAGACCGGAACAATGCCGGCATCTTTCCTGACCTTTCTCACCTGAGTTTCGGACATCCTCCAGTACCGTCCTATCTGCCTGTCGGAAAAACCCATGCGCTTGGCTTCTTTGAGCGTGTCCAGGTCGCAGTCAACCACCTTATCCTTTATCCTTGCTTCCGCTTCAACTATCTGGAGGATATTGTCCAGGAACCATTTGTCTATTTTGCTCAATTTTGCTGTTTCGTCCAGGGACATGCCGTTCTGGAAGGCCTGCTTAATATAGAACAGTCTCTCCGCATTGGGGATACTAAGTTTTTCCTTGATCTTTTCTAACGGAATGGAGGCCTCAGAAAGCTTTTCAAAGACCGAGAGAGCCAGCTGAGACTCATCAACATCGCTTCCGTCCTTCTTAAGGTCGTCGAGCCCGCTCACATCTATCTCCAGCGAGCGCAGGGCCTTTTGAAGGGACTCCGTAAAGGTCCGGCCGATAGCCATGGCCTCGCCCACGGATTTCATTTGCGTGTTCAGCGTCCTGTCGGCGGCCGGGAATTTTTCGAAGGTGAACCTTGGCAGCTTGGTAACAACATAATCTATGGAAGGCTCAAAACAGGCAGGCGTCTTCTTTGTAATATCGTTGGGGATCTCGTCCAGGGAATATCCCACGGCCAGCTTGGCCGCTATCTTTGCAATGGGGAAACCGGTGGCCTTTGATGCAAGAGCGGAACTGCGCGAGACCCTGGGGTTCATCTCTATTATCACAACCCTGCCGTTATCGGGATTAACCCCGAACTGTATGTTGGAACCTCCGGTATCGACGCCGATCTCCCTGATGACCGCGATAGAATAGTTCCTCAAACGCTGGAATTCCTTATCCGTCAGGGTCTGCGCGGGCGCTACCGTAATGCTGTCGCCCGTGTGTATGCCCATCGGGTCAAAGTTCTCTATGGTGCAGATGATAACCACATTATCCTTGAGGTCCCTCATGACCTCAAGCTCATACTCTTTCCACCCGATTATGGACTCCTCTATCAGCACCTGGCCGATCTGGCTCATGGAGATCCCGGAGGCAACGATCGCCTTTAATTCTTCAAGATTGTACGCAATGCCGCCGCCAGAGCCGCCCATGGTGAACGCAGGTCTTATTATCGCGGGAAAACCGATCTCATCAATGGCCTTTACCGCTTCTTCAACACTGTAGACGAACGCGCTCCTGGGCAGGTCCAGACCGATCCTTGACATGGCTTCCTTGAACAGCTGCCTGTCCTCGGCTTTTTTAATGGCCTCAAGGCTTGCGCCTATCAGCTCTACTCCATGCTTTTTAAAAACGCCTTTTTCTCCTAGTGCTACCGTCACATTAAGCGCTGTCTGGCCTCCGAGGGTCGGCAGCAGCGCATCAGGCTTTTCGGCTTCTATGATCTTTTCCACAACCTCTGGAGTGATGGGCTCTATGTAAGTTCTGTCGGCAAATTCCGGGTCGGTCATTATCGTGGCGGGATTGCTGTTGACAAGGACCACTTCATAGCCTTCTTCTTTGAGAGCCTTGCACGCCTGGGTCCCGGAATAATCAAATTCGCATGCCTGTCCGATCACGATGGGACCTGAGCCTATCAGCATTATTTTTTTGATGTCGCTTCTTTTCGGCATTTCAGAAGCCATTATAACACGGGGTTATATTGACCTTACGGCCCCTTATACTATAATTAGGCAAAAGGAATAAAGCATGCCCATAGAAGGACTGCCAGGCTCGAACCAGCAGGCTGCCGCGGCCGGCGCCGGAGGCATAATAGGCACCGGCTTTGAAAGGACCGTCAACAAAGATAAGATAGCCAACGCCGTTGATATAAATGTCGCCGTCCCGTTCAAAAGCGTCTTTCTTGAGATGATCTCCCCGGACGCGCTTTCCGAACTTGCCAAAAAAGGAGAAAGAAAGCCCGGAGAAGAAGAACTGGATTACCTTGAAAGAATGGCCACCATAACGGAGCACAAACTGAGAGCCTCAGTTAAAAAGGCCGATAAAAGCGCGGACAGGACAAAAAGAAATGACGGGGAAAAGAAAGAAGAAAAGGAAGAAGCCCCGAAACTTGCCCCGGCGGAATACATCACCTCAATAGACAACATAAAGAAAGTGAAGACCGACCTGGTAAGGGATTACATCGGACTTTCCGCGAAAAAGATGGCCGCAAGGTCCGACAAGGAAAAGAGTGAACTGGATGTCATGGTGCGCTCTGCCGAAGCCGCGCTGATCGAGGCGGGCCTTACGATAAACGATATCAGGTATCTTGATTATAAAACGCAGGAGATACTAAAACGCATCTTCCTGCTGGCGATAAAAGACCGGTTCATGATCTCTCTCAGCAGTCCATCCGACATGGCCGACTATCTTGTAAAGACGGACAAGCCCGCTTCTGCGATAGATTATCTTTCTTCTCTGGAAAAGGACTTCGCCACTATAGTCGATATCGCGGCCCTGATGAAAAAGTACAGCCTGGGCGACCTCATCAGCATATCCGACTTCATAAAAGTTGATATCAGATACTGGATAGACAGTTTCAACAAAGAAAGCATCGCTATCTCCAGTATAGATGACTTTTACAAAAACTATGCCGGGGCCCTTTCGGTTGCCGACCTTTCCCCTGAGATCAGTTCGTTCCGCTCCCTGTCCGTGGAATTCTATCTTACGGAAGGCTTTTTCAAGGGGCTGGCCATGCGGCAAAAAATGAGTAGCGAAGGGGTAAAGCTGGAGAAGATCGGACTTGCCAGGCAGGATGTGGAGAACCTGATGTCACAGGGCCGCAGGATAGCATGGCTAAAGACCATAACACACCTTAAAGAACAACACCTGAAAAGGATCCTGACCGCCTCTTCCGATGACTTTGAAAAGGAATCAAGAGCGATAGAAAAACTAACGAAAAAAGCAAGGACCCTGGGCTATGACATACCGGCCGAAGGGATAAAATGGATAAACACGGGGCTTGCCCAGCTTGCCTATGACAGCGCTTCTTACAAGGCCGAGCTGCTTAAGTCGATGCAAAAATTGTCCTTTGACGAAAAAAGGGAAAAGGACATCAGACATCTTGAAGCCATCCTGGGATCGCTAAAGAACAGGGCAAAAAGATAGAGACTGCTTATTCCAGCCCTGTCAGCCGGTGGGTCTGCGGTATGACCAGCACTTTTTCAAGCCTTTTCTTTGCTATCGCCTGAAATGACAGCAGCTGCTCCGGCGCCGGATTAAACTTTGCCCCTCTTTGAGGGGTGGCCGGCTGCAGCACAAGAGGGACAGAGCTCTCCACCCGCTCTATCAAAGCGCACATCTCATCTATCTCTTTAGGAAGGGTGTCCTTTGTTACCACGGCTTTGACGAACACATTCTTAAAGAGCGCCGTCTCGAGAAATTTTTCGTGCTCCTTAAAATAGGAAGCGCAGCCGGTTGCAGAGGGCAGTTTTATGTCCATGGCCACAATATCCACCAGGTCCACTATTTCCGAAAGATGGTCCGGCAGTGTGCCGTTGGTCTCAAGATACTTTTTGAGTTTCAGTTTCGGGAGCAGTTCCTTCAAAAAATCCACCTGCAAAAGAGGCTCTCCCCCGGTTATGCTGACGGAGTGGAACAGTTTTGGGTTCGTTAATATCTTGTCAACTTCTTTAACAACATCGTCTGGTGTAAAAGGATTGTCGTTTTTCTCGACGGTATCACAGTACTCGCAGGAGAGATTGCACCCTATGAACCTTATGAATATCTGACGCTCACCAACATAGAGGCCTTCGCCCTGGATGCTCTGGAATATTGACGAGATCTGCCCTAAAGAGGTCATCTTGAAAATTCTTTAGTTATGACCTGACCGGGAGAGCCTCCACTATAGACGAGTTCGGAGCCGGAGTATATTTTAACGGCCTGGGCGTTTCCTATCTTGATGGTAGCCCTGTCTTTGGCCTCTACCGTTTTGGAGGTCCCTTCGTAATAGACCCCTTCAAAAGCAGGGACCCCGTCCGAGTAAGCCCTGATCCAGGACCTGCCGCTAAGTTCCAACCGCAGCAAAAGGCCGGCTTTCTTTGAAACGACCGGTTTTGCCGCCTGCTTTGGATGTGGGCCGGAAGTTTTCAACAAAGACAACGCCCCCCATGACACAAAAAAGACAAGAAGGACCGCAAGCACTGCGGGGACCGCGTATTTGTACCGGTCATCCGGCACAAAGGCCCGCGCTGTTTTGTTCTCTGCCGGAACAACAGAAGGGGTTTGCTTTTTAGATAATTTTTTGAACTCGTGCAGCGCCGGCCTGGGGTCAAGCCCGAGATAATCTGCGTAGATCTGAAGGAACCCTTTTGCCACGATCTCATTGGGTATCCTTGCAAATTCGTTGGCCTCTATTGCTGCAAGGTAAGGCTTTGATATCTTGGTATCTTTAGCAGCTTTGTCTAAAGAAAGCTCCCTGGAAAGCCTTTTGTCCCTGAAAGTCTGGCCTATGTCAAAATGTGTTTCACTCACTGCGCTGCTTCTTCTAAGCGGCCGTCCTGCGACTGCCCCATCAACAGGGACAGGTCCTCTTCTATGGGCGGCAGATCGCTTAAGTCGTTGAGCCCAAAATGCTTGAGAAAGTCGACAGTAGTTGAATAGAGTATTGGCCTTCCCGGAGCCTCGCTCCTTCCGCTTTCCCTTATCAGGTTCTTTTCCAGAAGCGATTTTATCGGGCTGTCGGACATCACTCCCCTTATCCTTTCGATGTCGATCTTGGTCACCGGCTGCCTGTAGGCGATTATCGAAAGAGTTTCAAGAGCCTGCCTGGAAAGAGACACGGATACGGGGGAATTAAGGAATTTGTCTATAAAATCGCTGTATTGCGGCCTGGTGGCAAGGATATAACCGTTGGCGACCTTGATCACCTGAAGAGGCCTGCTCTCATATTCCAGCGCTATCTCTTCCAAAAGCCTTCCGGCCTCCGACTCCTCATATCCCGTCACAAGGCTTATCTCGCCCGGGCTGACGGGTTTTTTTGTCACGAACAGCAGGGATTCTATAACTGATTTCCTGTCGTCTGCGCCGCTATCCTGCATCAGGACACCTCCTGCATTCCCGCCTTGGGAAAGATCTGTATGCAACCGAACCGTATGTCCTGTTTGATCTGAACGGCTTTCTGCCTCATCAGTTCAAGCACTGCAAGAAAGGTCACGATTATCTCAAGCCTTGACCTTTTTTCAAAAAGGTCCTCAAAGGCCAGATACGAAGGGGACAGCGCCAGTTTATCCAGGATCTGGTTGATCCTTTCCTCAACTGTTACGATCTCATCCACTATCTCGCCGCCGCTTCCGGCGCTCTTGGCCGAAAGCCAGATCTTTCTGAAAGCCGCGGTAAGGTCGCTTATTGCAACATCCGACAAAAAGACGCTGACCTGTTGGGGGCACTTTTCCTCCGTCCTGAAACGGTGATAGATCCTGGAAAAGAGCTCTTTCCTCTCTTTTAGGACGGCCGAGCGGTCCTTAAAGACCTTGTACAGCGCCAGATGGTCGACCAGGCAGGATTCTATCTCTTCCACCTCGTGGCTTTCCTCTTCAACGGGCAGCAGCCCCTTGGACTTTCTCTCTATCAGATAGGCCGCAATGAGGAGGAACTCGGAGGCAATTGAAACATCCATTTTTGGCAGGCAGGCAAGGTATTCCAGATACTGTCCGGTAACCTTGGCAAGGCACACTTCCAAAACTTCCATCGAACGCTTCTCTACCATCGAGAGCAGCTCTTCAAAATGTCCTTCGTAGTTGTCCAGCTTTACGCTGAAAGAAGAAAGAGCGGATATTTCATCCTCGTCGGGAATATAAGTTCTGGAGCTTTTGTAGCTCTCGTTTTCAAGCTGTTGAACTATTTGCAAGCCGGTCTCCTTTAAATCAGATGCATCGCCTTTTTTACTTCGGACAGGGTCCTTCTGGACTCCTCGGAAGCTTTTTTTCTTCCTTTTTCAAGTATATCATCCACTTTTTTAGGGTCTTTTTCAAGCTCTTTTCTCTTTTCCCTCGGGCCTTCCAGGGCTTTTACAAGTATCTCCGCCAGCTGTTTTTTGCACTCCACGCAGCCTATCGCTCCGGCCCTGCATTTTTTATCGATCTCCTGCGAGACCTCTTTGCCGTAGATCTTATAGTAGGAATGAACAACGCAGACTTCCGGATGCCCCGGGTCATCCTTTTTTATCCTTGCAGGATCGGTCACGGCAAGAGAGACCTTTTTCCTGATCTCATCAGTATGATCCGACAGGGCTATGGAGTTGCCGTAGCTTTTGCTCATCTTTCTTCCGTCCAGTCCAGGGATCACGGGAAAATTCGTCAGCATCTCCTTTGGCTCGGGAAAGACTTCGCCATAGAGATTGTTGAACCTGCGCGCGATCTCCCTTGTAAGTTCAAGATGGGGCAGCTGGTCCTGCCCTACAGGGACGAACTCCGCTTTATAGATGAGGATGTCCGCGGCCTGAAGTACTGGATATCCCAGAAAACCGTAGGTCGCAAGGTCCACCCCCTTGATCTCTTCTATCTTGCTCTTGTAGGTGGGGACCCTCTCCAGCCAGGACAGAGGCGTGATCATGGAAAAGATCAGGTGTAGTTCACTGTGCTCAGGGACCTGGGATTGAATAAAAAGAGTGGCCTTGTCCGGGTCTATCCCCGCGGACAAGAGGTCGACAGCCAGTTCGCGGATGCTCTTTGCAAAGTCCTTTGTATCGGAATAGCCGGTGGTAAGAGCGTGCAGGTCGGCAATAAAGAACAGGGATTCGTGCTTGTTCTGCAGGGCGGCCCAGTTGCTGACAGCCCCTGTCAGATTGCCCAGATGCAGCTTTCCGGAGGGCTGGATCCCGGATAATATCCTTGCCATGTTTTGAGTGGATTATATCACAGATCAGGAGGCGTTTCCAAATATCTCAGAGTAAATTCCCCGACCTCCTTAAAGACCGGGGCCGCCACGGTAGCGCCCCAGATAGAGCCTTTTGGATGGTCAAGCACCACGATTATCGCCACTCGTGGTTTTGTCGATGGAACAAATCCGACGACCGAGGCAATAAAATTGTTGCTGCCCATCGGGATATAGCCGCCCCCAGGCATCGGTTTTTGCGCCGTACCCGTCTTGATAGCGCTGGAATACTGCGCCAGTTTTGCCTTGTGGCCTGTGCCATGCTCCTTGAGAACGACCCCCCTCATGAGATCATTGACCTTTTCCGCTGTTCTATCTGAAACGACCCTTCTTATCTCCTCTGGGGAAGTGCCCCTTACAGTGGTCTTGTCGGAACTCTCGATCCTGGCAACCACATGGGGGCGCAGTAAGATACCGGAGTTGGCTATCGAAGAGACCGCGGCAAGCATTTGCAGAGGTGTTACCGCAAGAGTCTGTCCAAAGCTTATCATCGCCTCAGCGCTTTTATGCCATTTTTTGGGGGTCGGCACAAGCCCCCTTGCCTCTCCAGGAAAACCCGAACCTGTCCTTTCGCCAAAACCGAAGGACTTTATCTGGGAATAGAACTTTTCTTTGCCCACCTTAAGGCTTACATAAGTTGTGCCCGTATTAAGGGATTCCGCTATAACATCCCTCAGAGTGGGGTTCTTTGCCTTTACAGCATGGGAATTGCTGATGATGCGCCCGCCAACTTCCATCCTTGCCGGGCAGGGAACACGGGAGTCCGGTTCAAAAAGCCCCTCCTGTATGCCGGCCGCGGCTGTTATCACCTTGAATGTGGAGCCGGGCTCGTACATGTCCGTTATCGGACGCAGCTTCCAGTTCTTTACGGGTGAAGCCGAGGGATTATTGGGATCGAAATCCGGCCAGCTAGCCACTGCGAGCAGTTCTCCGGTCCTTACATCCATGACAGCAATGGAAGCGGTGTCGGGATGATATTTGTCAACTGCCTTTTTCAGTTCCCTTTCGGCAACATACTGTATGGACTCGTCGATCGTCAGATAAATGTCCATCCCGTCAGTCGGTCTCTGTATCTGCCTTGTGGTGCCTGTTGCTATCTGCTTGCCCCTTACATCCTTTTCAAAGATGTACTGGCCTTCTATCCCTCTGAGATACTTGTCCATTCCGTACTCGATACCGGACAATCCGTCATTGTCCAGCCCGACAGTTCCGATCAGCTGGGACGCAAAAGTCCCTTTAGGATATACCCTCTTCTTTTCCCTAAAGATGTCTATCTCCGTGCTGTTTATGCTCTTTGCATGCTCGGCTCTTTTCTTTTCGGTTTTCCTGATCAGCCAGAAAGCCGAGTTCTTTGCAAATTTTTCACCTATAAGGCCCTTCCTCTCAGGGAAAAACCTCAGCAACTCCTGCCGCACCCTGCTCTTGTCCTCCATCGCCCTTGGCCGAACAAACACCGAAAAAGTGTCCCTGGAAGTTGCCAGAAGAACGCCGTTGCGGTCAAAGATGTCGCCTCTGTCGCTTGCCAGCTTTACCTGCGAAGTCCGCTGATCCATCGAGAGCTCTTCATAAAACCTATGATCAAGCACCTGTATCAGCAAAAGCTTGACCAGAACGGCTGCAAAAGCCGCCAGAACAAAGAGGCGGACGAACATAAGCCTATTATTGACAGTGTCTTTCATCTGCGCTCTCTCGCGCTCTCTTTTCCGGTAACCTCAAGCAGCATCATCTCAAGGGCCGCCCTTGCATCGGGTGCGCTAGTCTTAAGCAAAAGATCTGTTTCCCTTAACACCTTTACGGCATGAGCAAGTTCTTTAAACGAATATTTTTTTGCGCCTTTTTCGCAGCGCTCCAGATAGTAATTAAGCCTTGCTCCGGACCTAAATGCACCGGAAGCCGTCTTTGCCTCGAGCATCATAGAGAACACCGCCCCGACCGAGCCTATTATGAGTTCATGCCTTGTCTTTGAAGAAAGGAGCACATTAAGCGCCGACAGAGCTTTTGCCGCGTCCCTCTCCTGCAGGGCATTTTGAAGCGCGAACGCGCTCAACTGCCCTCTGGTAGAAAGCTCTTTAACATCCTCTGAGGAAACCAGTTTCTTTTCTGCGCAGTAGGCGGCAAGTTTATTTATCTCCGTATCGATCTGTGTCAGCGATGGGCCCGATATCTCCGCAAGTATCTCTACGGCCTCTTTTTCCGCGGCAAGCCCCTCGCTCTTAAATCTTTCCCTCACCCAGGAGACCAGCTGCGCCTGCTCCCATTCCCTGAACCGCCTGAATTCCAGGACCTTTCCCTTCTGGGCAAAGAACTTGTAGAGCCGGCTTCTTTTGTCGAGGTTTTTTGCGGCGCAGACAAAGAGGACCTCCTGCGGCAGCTTAGAGAGGGCTTTTATCAGCTCTTCGGCAGCGTCATTTTTGGAAGCGGCGCTTTCGTCGTCATCAGCCTCTCCTCCGTCCTCGCCTTCTGTCTTCTTTCTTCCTGCGTGCCATCTTAACAGGACCATCTTTTTTGGGGAAAACATCGAAATGCCTGCGAGTTCGGCCAAAAGCCCCGGCTCCCCTATCCTGCCGGCCTCCAGGACCTGAAAGCCCATTCCCGGATCCCCGTTCCCAAGGTGCGCTGTTTTGAGGGCTTCTATCTCTTCGCGGATCAAAAGCTCTTCATCACCGTATAAAAGGTAAAGGTTATCCTTTTGAGAATGCATTGTCCCTAATTATAGAATATCCGCAAAGGTTTTTCTCTCGCTTGCGATCGTAGTGCTCCTGCCATGACCGGGATATACTTTTACTTCGGCAGGAAGAGCCAGTATTTTTTTCAGGGAAGCGGCCATCTGTTCTTCGGAGCCAAGTGGAAGGTCCACTCTTCCGCAATCCCGGCAAAAGAGAGTGTCCCCGGAAAACAGGGTCTTTTCGCTTTCTATGTATAGGCAGACGCCTCCGGGAGTATGTCCCGGAGTGTGGATCACTTTTATCTTGAGGCCCGCAGCCTCAACTGTTTGCCCGTCCTCATAACAGGATAAGCCGCTCAAAGGGACCGCACAAAAGCCAAGCAGAGACGCAAGTTTTGGTATTTTTCCGGACACAAGAAAGAGGTCGTCCTTGTGTATATAGACCGGCTTATTTGACAGGCAGGATTTACTCGCCAGAGCAGTAACATGGTCGTAATGCCCGTGGGTAAGGAACACTGCTTCAGGGACAAGTCCGTGTTTTTTTAATTCGGCACATAGTTTTTCTGGCTCCTCGCCGGGATCGATAACTGCCGCGTTACCCGAGGTGCCGTCGGTAGCAATATAGCAATTCGTCCTGATGGGGCCGACCTCTATGGCATATATCTTCATGACCACAATGATAACATCCGCACGGCAAAAGGAAAAAAGATATCCGGCTGTCCGTCACCTCAAAGGCCCCAGTAAGAAGGAATCTGAAAGGGATAAACATATTCCTGGCAGCTTGAGAAAAAGCCGTCGATGATAGCCATCGTATCAAGAGCAATGACCAGTTCTTCGTTGGTCGGGACCACCCATACGGGCATCGATGAATCAGTCCGCGATATACAGACAGGCATCTTGGGCCTAAAGGCCGCTTTGTTGGCCTCTTCATCCAGAAGTATGCCAAAAGGCCTTTCCTCAAGCCCCTGGAGGGTGCGGCTTCTGGTCCCGTAGTTGTTCTCTCCGGCTCCGGCCGTAAAGACCAGGCCGTCAACTCTTCCGAGGCTCGCCATCATTGAGCCTAAATACTTTCTTACCATATGGGTCTCAACCCTGCGCGCGAGCCCGCACCTTATATCCGGCTCTTCTTTTTCTGCAAGCTCGTCTATGGCCACCCTATCGCTGGAATACCCCGACAAACCCAAAAGCACTGATTT
>JBAZKV010000018.1 GCA_041650635.1 Candidatus Margulisiibacteriota bacterium
CGACCCCGGCAGGTTCCGGATAATAGACACCGAAAAACAGAGCCAGGATGCTTCTCAGGACCAGATAAAGGGGTTTGTCCGCCAGGCGCTGGGGCTCTAGAGGTTTTTTTGTGAAAGCAGGCGACATCAGGACAAAATTCCTCAAATACTTTGGCGACCGCTCGCATAGCGTTATTGCCGGTTCCTCTCTAATACCAAAAGACCCAACGGTGCTTTTGACCATGGCGGGAATGCTCCAGTTCAAGCCGATCTTCCTGGGTCTTGAAAAGCCTGCGCACTCAAGAGCGACAACGGCACAAAAATGCGTCCGCACCAACGACATCGAAAATGTGGGGCAAACCGCCAGACATCACACTTTTTTTGAGATGCTCGGCAATTTTTCGTTCGGGGACTACTTCAAGAAGGAAGCGGTCGCTTTTGCCTGGGAACTTTTGACAAAGGAGTTCAACATAGACAAAAGCAGGCTGTATATTGCCGTCTACGAAAAAGACGCCGAGTCAGAAGATATCTGGAAAAAGGACATGGGCGTCCCGGCCGGGCGCTTGATCAGGCTGGGCGAGGACAACAATTTCTGGTCCGCCGGCCCCACGGGCCCATGCGGCCCCTGTTCCGAGATCTACTATGATCTGGGGCAGGAGCAGGGCTGCGGCAAAAAGGAATGCGCCCCGGGCTGCGACTGCGACAGGTTCCTTGAGATCTGGAACCTGGTGTTCATGGAATTTAACCGGGACGAAAGCGGCACACTTACGCCTCTCCCAAAAAAGAACATCGATACGGGAATGGGGCTTGAGAGAATAGCCTCGGTGCTCCAGGATGTCAAGACAAACTTTGACACCGACCTGTTCCGGGAAATGCTCAAAGAGATCCGCATTAGGTCCGGCAAAGACTCTGTCATAACCCAGGTTTCCCAGCGCGTTATCGCCGACCATGTAAGGGCAGCGGTCCATCTTATAAGCGACGGGCTAACCCCGGCAAACGAGGGCAGGAATTACATACTGAGGCGCATCCTGAGAAGGGCCCTGCTTCACGGCAAAAAGCTCGGGATAGCCTCCCCGTTTTTGAACGAACTGTCGCAAATACAGATAGGTTCGGACAAAGGTTTTTATCCGGAACTGGAAAAGAATGCAGCGCTAATAAAGAAGACGATCCTGGATGAAGAGGTCAGCTTTGGGCGGACCATAGAGCAGGGGGCCTCTCAGCTTGAAGCCATGATAAAGAGGGCATCTTCCGGCATCATTAAGGGCAGCGATGCTTTCAAGCTCTACGATACTTACGGGTTTCCGCTGGAACTTACAAAAGAAGTTGCAAAGGAAAGAGGCTTTTCGGTTGACCAGGCGGGTTTTGAAAAAGAGATGGGACGCCAGAAAGAGACCAGCAGGTCGCATGCATCAAAAAAATTCGCTCTGGGAAAGATACCTCAGGTAAAAGGCTATCCTTCCACTGTCTTTACGGGCTATGATGAGACTGAAACGGAGGCCCTTGTACTGGGGACTATAGACGGCTATCTTATACTTGACCGCAGCCCCTTTTATGTCGAATCCGGAGGACAGGACAGCGACAGAGGAACTATCATAGTAGAAAAGAACGCTCTGGAAGTGAGTTCTTTGATAAAGACAGCGGAGGGTGTCATTCTGCACGGCATATCAGGCGATCTTATTCCGGCAAAAGGGGAAAAGGTAAGAGCGGCGGTGGACAAGCAGATCAGATCGCTCATTTCCGCGCACCACACCTCCACACATCTTCTTCACCGCGCTCTGCAGGAAGTAGCCGGCAGCTCCGCTCAACAAAAAGGCTCTTCGGTAACATCCGAAAAGTTCAGGTTCGACTTTGTGAGCGGTTCCCAGATAAGGTCGGAAGACCTTAAAAAGCTCGAGGATATCGTAAACGAAAAAATAAAAGAGGCTCTCCCGGTCAAAACCGAGGTAACATCCCTTGAGGAGGCAAAAAAGGCCGGAGCAAAAGCCCTGTTCGGGGAAAAATATGCCGGCACCGTCAGGATGATAAGGATAGGGGACTTTAGCCTTGAGCTGTGCGGAGGCACACATGTCAAGAATACCTCCGAGATCGCTTTGTTCAGGATAGTAAAGGAAAGCGCCGTTTCTGCCGGCATACGCAGGATAGAGGCTGTCAGCGGCAGAGCGGCTCTCGCATACGAAGAAGCAAGAAAAGAGGAAGAAAGCAGAAAGGCGCAGGAGGCCGGACAAAAGGAAAAAGCAAAGCTGCAGGCCGCCGCACTTGAAAAAGAAAGCGCCTTAAAGGCCGCTGAACTTGCGGAGAACAGAGAAAGCATCGGTGGTGCCAATTTTGTTTTCGGGCTTTTCAGAGGATATGACCACTCGATCTTGAAGAGCATGACCGACATCATAAAGAGCAGCGTCCCGTGCGCTCTGGTGCTTCTGTCAAGCGTTGCGGAAGAGGATAACAAGGTGAGCATGGTTGCTGCGGCCTCTTTGGAAGCTGCAAAAAGAGGGCTTTCAGCCGATAAACTGCTCAAAGCGGTGCTTTCTACAACAGGAGGCAGAGGCGGAGGAAAAGAACTGCTGGCGCAGGGAGGCTTTACCGACTCGTCAAAAGCGCAGGAGATAAAGCGGGCCGCACTGGAGTTCATAAACAAAAATGCGAACCCTGGGGATTGATCTAGGCAATAAGAGGGTGGGAATAGCGGTATCCGACCCGCTTGGCCTTACAGCACAGCCGCTGGAAGTATTTCCCAATAACAGAGGGCTTATTAAAAAGATCAGGGAGATCTGCAGAGAAAAAGAGGTTTCTTTGATCATTCTTGGTCTTCCCAGGAGCCTTTCGGGAGAGCTCAACGATGCGGCGCAAAAGGCCTCCGCGTTCTCGGAAAAACTAAAAAAAGAGCTTGGTATACCGGTAGAGCTTTATGATGAGAGGTTTTCAACCTCTATAGCCTGGAACAACTTTAGGCAAACAGGGGTGTCTCAGAAAAAGGGCAGGGGCTCCATAGACAAAATGGCGGCCGCGGTCATATTATCGGACTACCTGGACAGGAAAAGAAATGAAGGAAATAAAACAGGTATTTGACCCAATGCCACCGGTCCCGACGCTAAGGGCTCGGCTCCATTTGGGAGAAACGAACCGGAGCCGAGCCTTTAGGCTCAGGCATCTAATAAATCCTTGGATGCTAACCGGCCTGACCGTCTTTTTGTTCTTTCTCTTTCTTGCCGATACACTCTTGCACTCAAAAAACATGTTCGATGTTACTCCTGTTAGGGTACAGATACCCGATAATTCATCCGCAAGGGAGATCGGACAACTGCTTTTTCTGTCGGGCATAAGCGACAGGCCTTCTTCCTTCCTTGTGGCCGCAAAATTGCTCAACCTTGACTCCAGATTAAAGGCGGGCAACTACTATTTCAGCCCTTCTATGACCAATTATTCAATACTAACGCAGCTTTCACAGGGAAGGGTGCGGGCAGGAGAGGTAAGGCTAACCGTGCCGGAGGGGAGTTCGATCTACAGGATATCAAAGATACTTGCTTCTTCCGGGGTTTGGCTGGATAGGCCTTTTAACGAGGAGGCCTTGCAGCCGGCAGGAGACAAACTAAAGCAGGGCCATGTTTTCCTTGCTTCCAACACAACAAGGTCTTTGGAGGGATACTTGTTCCCGGACACTTATTTTATTTCCGCCAATATGAAGACGCAGGATCTAATTTCCATGATGCTTGGCCGCTTTGAAGAAGTGGTCCTGCCCGTATGGAGGTCTTCGAGGATAAAAAAGTACACTCTGCATCAGGTACTGACCATGGCCTCCATAGTGGAAAAAGAGGCCGAGACCGATCTTGAGAGGCCCATAATAGCATCCGTTTTTTATAACCGGCTGGAAAGCGGCATGGCGCTGAGGGCGGACCCCACAGTTAAATACGCTATCCCTAATCCCACAAAAAGGGTCACCTACAGCGACCTGAAGTATCCTTCGCCTTATAACACATATCTCAATAAAGGGCTTCCTCCGGGCCCCATTTGCAATCCGGGGCTTAAGTCCATCCTTGCCGCCATCCATCCGGCAAAGACAAACTACATCTATTTTGTCTCAAACGGGGACGGCACTCATACTTTCTCGGTGGATTGGCAGGGTCACGAGCGCGCGGTGAAAAAATTCAGGAATCTGTCAAAATGAGCCCGCCGTCTTTGTCCCTGATAATATGCAGGTAAAAGCCGGGCCCCCGGGTAAAAACCGGGGACTGCGCCGGCACTGTAAGAGCTTCGATGTCTATTTGATCAGTTAAAGGAATTACTTTCCCTTCAACAAAATTGTAAAAGCTGACAACCTCCCTTTTGGGAGTATATCTTGTGTATTTAAGTGAATAGACGAAATTTTCGGGATCCATTATCCAGCCCCACAGCGACACAGAATAGAATGGGGAGGCACAAAAAAAACTTTCTTCGACATTGCCGATAGCATCGTCAAGCAACCCGTCCCGAGCAGCGGATATGACAGACTGTTCAACAAAGGCCTGCGCCGTTCCATCGGTGAACTTCTTCTTTTTATCCAGAACAAGGAACTGACCTTCGTTCGATTTTAAAGCGGAAGGAATGAAAAAGGTTGCAGGCAGTGGTGTCTCCACGGCATAGGATGGAGCAACAACCTTAGTTGAATCAGCTCCGAGCAGCAGGAACCTATTCTGCCAAAGAAATGCCTCCGTTGCCTCAACAAAAACACCGCTAAAGTTGGCGAACCTGAGCCCCAGATACTCTCTGGCTTTTTTTATGTCTTTTTCAAAATAAGTGTGCGTATCATAAGAAAGACGCTCTTTCAACTCATATTCCAGAAGACCTGTAAGATTTCCTGCCTGCACATGATGCCCACTTTGATAGTGCACACCGATCAATCCGGCGCTCATAAGCCCTTCGGAGTACCGGGCTGTGGAACAGACAGACGGCCTTGCTGGGCAATTTTTGCTCCTTTGTATCGTCGAGCGCACCACGCTCCTGCAGGGCAGGTCGGGTTTTGCGATCGAAAGGCTAGCCCTCTGGACATCTGCATCTTTCATGTTAAAAAGCTGATGGATGGGACCCGAGGTCATAAGGCTCTGTCTGCTCCTCATAGCTGAGGACACGGCGTAATTATGCCTAAGTACTCTAATGGATGATAAAAAGCTCATATCGGCTTATCGCTCAGCTAGGAAGACGATTTCAGGCGGCTATTCCCACTCTATGGTCGAGGGCGGCTTTGAGGATATATCATACACCACGCGGTTTATCTCGGGCGTTTCATTTATTATGCGGCTTGATATTTTTTCAAGGAGTTCATACGGCAGTTTGGCCCAGTCCGCGGTCATGGCGTCATTAGAGGTCACAGCGCGGATCGCGATAGTGTTAAGATAGGTCCTTTTGTCGCCCATGACCCCGACGGTTCGTATGGGAAGCAGTACCGCAAAGGACTGCCAGACCTTATTGTAAAACCCCGCCTTTTTTATTTCCGTGACAACTATGTCATCAACATCCTGAAGTATCCTAACCCTGTCCCGGTTAAGTTCGCCTATTATCCTTATGGCAAGCCCTGGTCCGGGGAACGGCTGCCGCGAGATTATTTCTTCGGCAATACCCATCTCTCTGCCGAGTTTTCTAACCTCATCCTTGAACAGTTTCCTCAATGGTTCAATAAGTTTGAACTTCATCTTTTCGGGAAGGCCGCCGACATTGTGGTGGGTCTTTATTCTGGCAGCCGTTGAAGCGGACTTGCCTGAGCCCTTAAAAGCGCTCTCTATCACATCAGGATAAAGCGTTCCCTGGGCAAGAAACGGAATGGCCCCAAGTTTTTTGGCTTCTGCTTCGAACGTGTAAATGAACTCGTTGCCGATTATGTGGCGTTTTTTTTCCGGGTCAGTGACGCCTTTAAGCTTTTCATAAAACTTTTCCGAAGCGTCTATGTAGATTATCTTTATCTTAAAATGCTTTTCAAACATCTCTTTTATCTTTTTGGCCTCATCCTTCCTCATAAAGCCCTGGTCTATGAACATGCAGGTCAGCTGGTCGCCGACGGCTCTGTGGACAAGAACTGCCACAGTGGTAGAATCGACCCCTCCGGAAAGGGCGCAGAGTATCTTGTTTTTACCGACGGTAGAGCGTATCTTTTCGGTCTGGCGCTCGATAAAGGATTTGGTGGTCCAGGTTGCCTGGCAGTTGCAGATTATATAGACAAAATTCTTTATTATCTCGTCTCCGTGCTCTGTATGAATGACCTCCGGATGGAACTGTACCGCATAGAGCTTCTTTTCGATATTGCCGATCGCGGCCGTGGGGGTGTTTAGTGAATGCGCCATCATCTTAAAACCTTCCGGCACCTTTTCCACGCTGTCTCCGTGGCTCATCCAGCAGTTTATCTGCAGAGGAAGCCCCGCAAAAAGATTGGTATGATCATCGATGTTGAGGGGGGTTTTGCCGTATTCTTTGGCATCAGCAGCTTTGACCTCTCCTCCGAGTTCTTTTGCCATCAGCTGCATCCCGTAGCAGATACCCAGAATCGGAATGCCGCTTTCCCATATCCTCGGGTCCAACTTTGGAGCATCCTTGTCATAGACACTGTTGGGACCGCCCGAAAGGATTATCCCTTTCACTTCTCTTTTCTTCAATTCTTCGAGCGGGGTTGAGTAGGGGAGCACCTCCGAATAAACATTGCACTCGCGGACCCTTCTTGCTATCAGCATGCTGTACTGCGCGCCAAAGTCAAGGACTACTATGAGGTCGTGCTTTTTCATGGATTTAGTTAATTATATCACAAGAATATATAATGAAATTCCGCAGTAAAGCGGTCGATATCCGTTTGTCGGCAAATCCACAAAAGGAGCTTAAGATATGGGCGCTTCACACAAAGTTTCGGAGATTGGAAGTTTAAGGTTCCACAGCCTGACCGTTCCGCAAAACGGAAACAGGCCCGGGATATTTTCGGTCAACATCTGCGAACGCGGTTTCATAATTAATTCCGAAATGGCAAGGCTGGGAGCATCAGATATTGAACTCCTGAAGGGACAAAGCGATCTCCAAATAGCAGGAGCTTTTAATGAGGATCCAAACGCAAGGCTTTCCGCCATGAACAGCATCCTCATGGCACCCTGGGCTAACAGGATGATAGGTCCTGTTGTAGATGCTCGTGGTCTGACAAATGTGGAAGTCTCCTTTATGGGACAGAGAAGGCTTGTCCCAACCAATTTCGAAGATACCTACAGGCTGCACGGACTGGCTTATGCCAACGAGTATCACGATATATGGGCTCACGACCTGCCTTCGGGAGGAATAGCTCTCACCGGCATTACAGAAATATCAAGTGACCAGTGGTTTTCAGATCTTTGGCTAAGGCACAGCATTGGGCTCAATAACGGAATAATGTTCAGGATCGTGAATGTTAAGAACATAGGACAGCAGCCGGCCCCCGTGTCCGTAGGCGAGCATCCGTATTTCCGCATACCTGAAGGGCAGGACCGCGGCCTGATCTCCATGCAACTTCCCGGTGTTGCTACAATACGCCTTGGGCAGGACGGGAATCCAGACTTTGACACTAACCCCCTAATGCCTATTCGGGAAACTGCTTTTTGGGGGCTTGCAGCGGGCTTTAAGAATCTCGGAGATCTCAATTTGAACAACAGTTTTTTGCTCCACCCGGAAATGGGTGTAGTGTCGGGCGACGCGGGAGTTTTATTTGGACAGGCGGGATACGGCATTTTTCTTTCCTCGCCGACATACGGGGATACCGTTAACGTTGTACATGCGTTTGCCCCGCTGGGCACTTCACATCCCGCTGACGGCAAGGCAGTAGCGCTGGAATTGCAGGGAAATTATCTTGCTCCTCTGCATCCCATCTGGGAAGTGTATTCCCCGTTAAGAGGAGTCTCGGGAATGCATCCAAGCAGCATGAAGATCCTTGAACCCGGAGATGAGATGACATGGAGTGTTACTCACACGGTTAGAGGACTATAATACCGTCATTATTTAGACAAATAAAAGTTAAGCCTGCACTTTAAGGTGCAGGCTTATTATTTGATCCGATCTATGCCTTTACTACTTATACATCCCCAGCGACTGGGCTTTTTGAAAGACTTTGCCTTCCGTAAGGATCGAAGGCGCTATTACTATTTCAACTTTTTGCATTTCTTTTATATTGGCCGCGCCAAGGGTGCCCATAGAGGTCTTTAAAGCGCCGACAAAGTTTTCAGATCCGTCATCATATTTTGCAGGGCCGAGAAGGATCTCTTTTAATGTTCCGATAGTTCCGACTTTTATTCTTGTTCCTCTCGGAAGAAGAGCGTTGGGAGTTGCCATGCCCCAGTGAAAGCCTCTGCCAGGGGCCTCCTTAGCCTTGGTAAGAGGCGATCCGATCATCACCGCATCGGCCCCGCAGGCAATGGCTTTACAGATATCCCCTCCGACCACCATCCCTCCGTCGCCTATAACGCTGACATATCTGCCTGTTTTTTTGAAATAAGCATCCCTTGCGGCGGCGCAATCCGCGATAGTAGTAGCCATAGGGACCCCGATACCCAGCACGCCTCTGGAAGTGCAGGCAGAGCCCGGGCCGATGCCGACCAAAAGTCCGGAGATCCCGGTCTCCATCAGTTCCAGCGCAACATCATAGGTGACGCAATTCCCTATGATAACAGGGACCTTTGTGCCCGCGCAGAATTTGGCAACATCAAGAGGCTTGAAGTTTTTTGCCTTGTGCTTGGTTGAGACGACCGTAGCCTGAATGACCACCACATCTGCTCCGGCAGAGGCCGCTATTTTCCCGTACTCTTCCGCCGCCTGTGGAGTAACAGAAACCGCGGCTACGCCTTTTTTGGCCTTGATCTCCTGTATTCGTTTCTCTATAAGTTCTTTTTTGACCGGCTTTTCGTAGAGCCTTTGCATGAGGGGAACATAGTCTCCTTTTGAGGCTGCCGCGATCTCATCCAGGACCTTGTTAGCATCTTCATATCTGGTCTGGACGCCCTGAAGGTTAAGGACCCCAAGGCCGCCGAACTGGCTCATCATCGCGGCTGTACTAGGGTCCACCACGGAATCCATGGCAGAAGCTATTATAGGGATATCCAGTTTAAGGCTTCCTATAGAAGTCTTTGTCTCGACATCATCGGTTTCTATCGTTGCCAGCGACGGCACCAGCGCTATCTCGTCAAACCCGTAAGCCCTTCTGACTTTTTTCCCGAAACCTAACTCTATTTCCATCTACATCTCCTTTTTTCTCCCCTCTCCCTCTGGGAGAGGGGTAGGGGGTGAGGGCTATTGAGCAGGCATTTCTCCCACGCTGATCGACAAAGTCTTCATCTTCCCGTCAGAATAGACAGAAAGAGTTAATCTGCTGCCGGGTTTTTGGGACTTGATGAGTTCCGAAAGCTCCGAAGCGCTATTGAGTTTTTTTCCGTTCACGGTCCTTATCACATCATATTGCTTGAGCCCGGCCTTGCCTGCTGGGCTGTCCTTAACCACCTGCATGACAATTACGCCTTCTGCCACCGGCAGGCTCATATAATCAGCCACCTGCTGATCAACATCCCTCATGTAAATGCCTATCCAGGGGCGGACCACTTTTCCCCGGGTAATAAGTTCGTCAAGGACTTCCTTTGCCGCGTTGACCGGTATGGCAAAGCCTATTCCCTGGGCGCCCGCTGCCACCGCCACATTAACTCCCACAACTTCCCCCTGTATATTGATCAGCGGACCTCCGCTGTTTCCCGGGTTGATCGCGGCATCGGTCTGTATCAAGTTCTTCTTTCCTATCCCGTCAAGAGCTCTGCCTGTAGCGCTGACAATACCTGCCGTCACGGTATTACTGAACCCGTAAGGATTTCCGATGGCTATTATCCACTGTCCCGGGCGCAGTTTTGAGGAATCGCCCATTCGCATAAAGGGAAGACCTGAAGGCTTGTCAAGTTTAAGGACTGCGAGATCGATATTGGAATCAAGACCTATAACTTTGGCATCAAGTGAACGCCCGTCCCTTAGCGTCACCTTTATCTTGTCGGCGCCTTTTACCACATGGGCATTGGTCAGAACATGCCCCTTATTGTCAATAATGAACCCTGAACCGGCGCCTTTTACGGGAATGACGCGGTCCTCAAAAAGGTCCCTTGCTCTTGGATCTATCTGGAAACCGAAATGTTGTTCAAAATCCTTAAAGGGATTAAAGACCTGCTGGTGCTGCATCTTAACCACATCTATATTTACGACCGCGCCGCCGACCTTTTCTACAATGTCAGCGATAGTCTCGTTGGGTGAAACTGAGGCTGCTATGCCTGAGGAATAAGGCGCCTGAACGGGCTCCTGCACGGGTTTGTCCAAAGCCTGGGACAACTGCACATAAAGCCCTCCTGTAAATATCCCTATGAGCAGAACAAGAACATAAGGCGAATACTTCTTCAGCTTCATCATTATGCCCTCCCTTATGAATATTTCCACCGCGGTCACCCGTTGAGCAGCGGCTCTTTTTCACCGTCAGCCTGGTTTTTTTGGGACGCGGAATACGCCTTGACCAGTTTTTCCAGCTCTTCTACCACGGGCTTGGGTATCCATATCTCCCCGCACGACTCGCAAACAAAGGCCGGGACATCGTCTATTACATATATCCTGCCGTCCTCGTTGTAATCCAGAGAAACCCGTTCAAAATATAAATGACCCCCGCAGGCGCTGCACAATCCGGGGTTCAGTTTCTCATAGATTTCGTCCGCTTTTTTCGAGAACATCCTGATTTTTGATTTATTATACATTATCTTACCCGCCTTGACAACAACTTGATGGACAGGATAGACTTATACTTGCCGAAAGAGAAAATCAAGTACCGAAAGGGGGTGAAACATAATGAAAAAGATTCTCTTTTCTTTATTCATCTTTGTTTCATTGATAGCAGTGGCGGCAACGACCGGTTGCAGCGTTATCACCTCGACCACGGATGCCACAGGCACAGATCCTGGTAGAGTGACCACCCCTTTGGCGGCTGTTTCAGGTTCCGCGACAAAATCGGGCACCTCTTTCACGATCAATCTGAGCTCGATCATAGTCGGAGGAACTCCCGTAGAAGGGCTTGGGGCCTCAAGGTTCAAGGTGTTCATAGGAGGAGTTGCAACTCCGGATTCCACCTACACACCGGTCGCAACGACCATCACTGCCACTTCAGCGAGCAAGATAGACATGGTGTTCATCATGGACAACACCGGAAGCATGTCCAGCAGGATAAAATCCGTAAAGGACAGCATTTCGGCCTTTGCAGCCTCACTTGAGGCCAGCGGAGCCGATGTTAAGTTCGGTGTCGTTTCCTTTGGCGACACGCCAAGCGAGCAATCCGACCTTCCGCTTCCTGCAACAGCAGAGGCGGTAAGCTCCTGGCTGGATGCACTAGCAGGTGTTGGCGGCGGTGATATCCCCGAGAATCCGCTTGACTCCATAATGTATGCGAATGACAACTTTACATGGAGAAGCGGAGCTCAAAAGGTGTTTATCGTCATCATAGACACCAGCGCGCACCAAGCAGGGGACGGCTCGGCCTTTACAACAAGGACTCTCGCTTCCGTAGAAGCCTCTCTGTCAGGAAATGCTACAGTATATGTCGTGAGTCCAAAACTGGATTCCGGTTCTGGACCGGACGGATACACAAGTACTGCCGACATGAGATGGCTTGCGGACGGTTACGGCTGGTTCTCCGGGGTCACGTCAACGACCTACGGATCCACCAGGCCCTATACCGGGACCGGCGGCAAATGGATAGAACTGGCTGCCTCGGGGGTCATAGACCTTACGACGCTGGGCATTTCAACGACCGTTACCAAGGGCTACACTCTGGCGTTCACATACACGCCGGGGGCAACAGGAGTGTATTACATACACGTGCTTGTTGATACCAACGGCGACGGCGTCTGGGATTCCGACGGTCTGATCACGATCACTGTTTCCACCCTGAGCAGCAGATGGCTGCCCAACGGAGAACTCTCCAACGCGGCAGAAAAGATCACAGGGCCAAAGAGCAACTGATCACTGGTTTCTTGGTTTTTTACGGGTCCCCTTGTCTAGGACGAGGGGGCCTTTTTTTTATCATCACGAACATCCGGACGCGAATTAACGCGAAATATTTCCCGCGAAAGAAGGCACGCGAATTCCTCGAACTGACTCGAACGCAATAATTATGCTAATCCCGACGCTAAAGCGTCGGCTCCTCTAATCTCTCAAAAAGCCTATACTTGATTTTGGTTTTGTCTCTTCTTTCATTATCTGTCTTATTGCGTCAAAAAGCGTTAAAATGCCTTTATCATGCTTGTCGATCCGGGATTCGAGTTCTAGAAGCTTCCTTTCCATTTCTTTGTGAGCATAAATAATGTTCCTCAATTTTACAAACGCTCTCATTATAAGGATATTTACTCGAATAGCCCTTTCGCTGTTCAAAACACTGGACAACATGGCGATACCCTGTTCGGTAAAAACATAAGGCAGGTAACGCCTACCGCCGCGTTTTGAGGTTCCAATTTGGAACCTCAAAGAAGAGTGCTCTATTTTTGTTAAGCGCAGCATAAAATCAGAGGGGAATCTTTTTCTGTTGCGAAACACGGCCTTGTTCAGCTCTTTTGTTCTTATTCCATACAGGACAGCAAGGTCGCTATCAAGCATGACCTTTTGGCTTCTTATTAGCAGAATACACTGTCTGATATTCTCTGTTGAAATGTCAAACTTGTTGGGTTTTTCAACACTTCGGCACCCTTTTTTAACAATTCCACTCATAAAATAGCCTCCTTACAGAGCCTAATAGCAATTTCCCCGCCTCCGTGTTCGCGATTGTTGGGTTTGTTCACATGCCTCTTTTCGATAGGCCCCGACCTTGAAAGGCCCGCCTGCCAAGCCTTCCCGTCTCGGCGGGACGGCGGGCAGGTCGGCTCCCGGGGAAGCAAAAAAGGAGCAGACGCTTCAGCGTCGGGTTGCTTGCGGTATCCCCCGCATTTCCTTGACAATAATCTTCTTAATAAGTAAACTTAACTTGTGAAAAAAATAGCTTTTTTGTTGATTGTGCTCGCCTTTTGCTTTGGCTGCGGAGAGGACGGCCCGACAACGACCGGTATCGTGAACGGTTTTGTGGTCAACCCGTCATTAACCCCCGTGTCCGGCGCCGCGGTAACGGTGGGGGATGCTTCTTCAACAACGGCCTCTAACGGGACTTTCAATGTCACTTCTGTCAAGAGCGGCCTTCAAACGCTCTCCGTTACGGCTTCCGGTTATATCCCTTCAACAAGGCAGGTCACCGTTTCCGCCCTTGAGCCCACAAGTGTCCCGATGATAGTGCTGGACCAAAAGGACAGCAAATCAACAGAGATAGGCCCCGGAGGAGGGGAGGCGGCAAGCACGGACGGGGCGGTTAAACTCGTTATTCCGGCAGGAGCATTAAAAGAAGCGGTCAGTGTTTCGCTGTCGCATCCGGACCTAACGGCGGCTCCGCTTGCAGCCCCGGAGGGATATAAGATCATCTATCTGGTTTATATAAGCCCTCAGGGCACTCTGCTTGATGCTGCGGCCACATTGACGATCCCTCTGCCGGCAGAAGCAGTCTCTTCTTCTTCGGTGCCGTTCTTTCACTTTGACATGGCATCTCTTTCCTGGACCGCGGCAGGGTCCGGTTCCGTATCAACTTCCACGGTCTCGCTCAGCATCACAAAGTTCGGCTGGTTCGCAGCCGCTATACCCGTATCAAGCGGCTCTGTCTCGGGAAAGGTGGTTAACTCCTCGGGACTTGCGATAGCGGGAGCCAGCGTCTGGACGGGGTCTAATATAACGGCCGCTGATTCAGATGGCAATTATCTTCTGGCAAATGTGCCCTCGGGAGCCGCTGTCATCAACGCGGCAGCAAGCGGCTACACCTCCAACAATGTTTCTGTAACGGTGGCATCAGGAGCCATTGTCTATGCCGCCAGCATAGTCCTTACATCTACATCTTCATCCTACGGGACAATAACCGGAAAGATAACAAAAGCAGCCGATTCTTCGGCGGTATCAGGCGCCAAGGTCTCCTCTTCGGGAAAAGAGACCTATACAGACGCTTCGGGAAATTATGTGCTTTCGGAGATCAATCCGGGAACCGTCACCGTTTCTGTCAATGCCTACGGCTTTGCCTCTACGACGGATACTGTCGTGGTATCGGCCGGCTCTACCTCCAACAAGGATTTTTCTCTTACTGCAGTCTCAGTCTCTTCCTTCTCCGACGATTTTGAGACGCCTTACATACCCTGGACCTACGGAGGCATCTGGCACAGAGCACAGAACTCCTCTACAATAATCGACACCTTGGCACCCGACTATGTTTCCCTTCCGGACTACGCTTCTACCGCCGGGGCGATCCCCTCGGCAAAAAGCGGAAGCTACAGCGCCTGGTTCGGCAGCGATGCTCTGGGCTGCTATATCGGCACGCAACAGACAGACCCAGTCGATCCTGCCCTGTCGGGAGGGAGTTCGGTCCTTCGCATGCAGGGAGACCTTACGACCCCGGAGATAGACTTGAACGGTTATGCTGATGCCACCCTCATCTTCTGGACCTGGTGGGAAGTTGAGGGAGTAAATCCCGCCACCGGGTACGACATCATGAAGGTAAAAGTATCAAGGTACGGGGAAACCACTTGGACAGACCTGCTTGTGATTAACCCTGTTGATGATCCCGACCCGGATTCCAAAATAGCCTATGTTCCTTATTCTTCCGGGGGCTACAATAAAGCAGGGGTCTGGACCAAGCATCAGCTTTCTCTTTCGCCTTATGTGGGAAGCAAGATACAGGTCAGGTTCTCCTTTGACACCTACGACAAAAAATACAACGGGTTCCGCGGTTGGTTCATTGACGATGTTTCCATCTCTCCAGACCGGCTTTCTCTTTCCTCCATTTCTTCGTATGATATAATCAAAACAAGAGGGAGGATCCAGAATGCACCCCGGAATAGATAATGTAAGGCTGACGGACCCCGAAACAGCAAAAGCCATCGACATGGAGATGGACCGCCAGAGGAACAAGATAGAGCTGATAGCCTCCGAAAATTTTACCAGCAGGGCCGTGATGGAAGCAGCCGGCTCCTGCCTTACCAACAAGTACGCGGAAGGCTATCCCGGCAAAAGGTATTACGGCGGCTGCGAGTGCGTTGACATTGCGGAAGAACTTGCCATCAAAAGGGCAAAAGAGCTGTTCCAGGCCGAGCACGCCAATGTGCAGGCACATTCCGGCTCCCAGGCAAACACTGCCGCATATCTTGCCTTCCTCAAGCCTGGGGACACCGTGCTGGGACTTGACCTAACTCACGGCGGACACCTGACGCACGGAAGCCCGGTCAATATTTCCGGCATCTATTTCAAATTTGTTCCGTACGGCGTAAAAAAAGAGGACGAACTGCTGGATTATGACCAGTTGCTTGCTCTGGCAAAGGCAAATAAGCCAAAGATGATAGTTGCCGGGGCAACCGCCTATCCCAGGACCATCGATTTTAAAAGGCTCAGAAAAATAGCCGATGAGACGGGAGCCTTTCTCATGGTGGACATGGCGCACATCGCCGGCCTTGTGGCAACAGGACTTCATCCGTCCCCGGTCCCGCACAGCCATGTGGTCACATCCACAACGCATAAGACCCTTCGCGGCCCCAGGGGCGGCCTTATACTCTGCCCGTCGCAGTATGCCAAGCAGGTTGACATGGCAATATTTCCCGGGATACAGGGAGGACCTTTGATGCATATTATCGCCGCAAAAGCGGTCGCTCTCAAAGAAGCCCTAATGCCTGACTTTAAAAAGTACCAGGAGCAGATCCTGGGGAACGCAAGGGCTCTTGCAAAAGCCCTCATTAAGCACGGCTTTAGGCTTGTATCCGGAGGGACAGACACTCATCTTATACTTGTTGACCTTAGGTCAAAAGGTATCACCGGCAAAGCAGCCCAGATAACTCTGGACGAAGTAGGGATAACCGCCAATAAGAACACCATTCCTTTTGACCCTGAAAAGCCTTTTGTCACCAGCGGCCTTAGGCTCGGGACCCCGGCCGTAACGACCAGAGGGTTCAAAGAGGAACAGATGGAAGAACTGGCTGCCCTGATATCCGATGCGCTCAACAACACCGGCAACGAAAAGATAAAACAAAAAGTCGCGGAAGGCGTAAAAGAACTCTGCGGCAGATTCCCTCTTTACGAAGAAGGGGCTTTTGAAGCGTGATCGCACTCACTTCCGTAAGCAAGGTATATCCCAACGGGGTCGAAGCGCTCTCGGGCGTTGACCTGTATATAGGAAAAGAAGAATTCCTCTTTGTGGTGGGGCCCACCGGCTCCGGCAAGTCCACTCTTCTAAAAATGCTATACAGGGAAGAACTGCCCACCAGCGGACAGGTAAGCGTTGACAGGATAAACATCGGAGAATTAAAACCGGCTCAGGTGCCGTTCTTGAGAAGGAACATCGGAGTGGTGTTCCAGGATTACAAACTGCTGCCTTTAAGGACCGTATACGAAAATGTGGCCTTTGCCTTAAGGGTTTTGGGAGCTTCAAGGACACAGATAAGAAGACAGACAACACAGGTCCTGGACCTGGTGGGGCTGCTCAAAAAAGCCAACTGCCTTCCCGGCGAGCTGTCAGGCGGGGAGCAGCAGAGGACCTGCATTGCAAGAGCGATAGTCAACAACCCTCCGCTTTTGATAGCGGATGAGCCCACCGGCAACCTTGATCCGGCCACCTCCTGGGAGATAATCCAGCTGCTTGACAAGATAAACAAAAGGCACACCACCGTTATAGTGGCCACGCACAACAAGGCCATAGTGGACGGGATGAGAAAAAGAGTGATAGCGCTTGAAAGCGGCAGGATAATCAGGGACCAGCAGCTTGGAGTATACAGCAATGTCCTTTGAGTTCTTTTTAAAAGAAGCCTGGACCGGTTTTCGCAGGGCTGGCGTGATGAGCCTTGTCTCGCTTGTAATAATAACCGTCTCGCTCACCGTGTTCGGAACTTTTCTTTTGGCTATCTTTAATCTCGGCACCATGGTCTCTTCCGTCGGATCAAAGATGGAGGTCGCCGCCTATGTGGACAAGCAGATAGACGATTACACCGGCAACACTCTGATGCTGGAGCTGTCAAAGATAGAAGGGGTGGAAAAGGTCAAGTTCATACACCGCGACGAGGCCTGGGCAGCCTTCAAAAAGGATTACGAGGGCAGGCTGGAGTTAGGCGATATAGTCAAAGAGAACCCTCTGCCGAATGCTTTTGTGATAAAGGTCAAGAGTCCGGACCTTGTAGCCATAGTGGCAAAAAAGGTCTCCAATATGCCGCAGATAGACGAGGTAAGGTTCAGCGGCAATCTTGCCGACCGGCTCAACAAACTGCTTGAGGCAGTGAGGCTCGCGGGCTTTATCCTTGTCACCCTTTTGATAATGGCAACTCTGCTGATAGTGGTCAACACGATCAGACTTACGGTCCTGTCGCGCCAGACGGACATTTACATCATGAAACTGGTCGGGGCCACTAACTCCTTTATAAAATGGCCATTTATACTTGAAGGGATAATAATAGGGGTGGCCGGTTCATGCGTTTCTGTCATAATATTGAAATTTTCCTACGATCTTGTTTCTTCCAGGATAGCGGCGGCGCTTCCTTTCATTCCTCTCATAACCTCAAAAGCGGCGCTTTTCTGGATCTACAGCGGAGTTGCCGCTCTGGGAATACTATTGGGCATCATCGGCGCTTATATTTCGGTAAATGCCCAGCTAAAGGAGTCCGTCTAATGCTGTCAAAACTCAGGAAGAACATGAAATGGATACTTATAACGGTGGCGGTGGTCTTTGCGGCCACGATGTTCTACGGTATGGGCTATCAGGGCGTCAAGGATATGTCGGAAAAAAATTCCAAAGAAACGGGTCTGGCAGAGGTCAACAAGGAGAGTGTGGACCGCTTCAGATTCAACCAGCTGCTCAATCAGCTGGCTTCCTCAGCCAAGGGAGGGCTTGATCCTTTGACCGCTATGTACATTCAGTCCATGGCGCTTTCGCAGCTCACGGATTTTACGCTCATGAAGCAGGATGCGTCAAAAAGCGAGAAAGTGTCCTCCGACGAGATAAAGAACGCCCTGTCCCAAATAATGACAGCCAATAAGATACAGAGCGAAAAGGACTTTGACAGGGGTCTGAGACAGCAGGGTTTTTCGCTGTCTGACCTGAAAAAGATGATAAAAGAAGAGATCCTGGTACAGAAAAAAACCTCGCGGCTGCGCGAGGGGATTTCTCTTAGCGCAGACGACTTAAGAGAGGTCAGGGCGCAGCACATACTCCTTCCGGACGAGAAAAAGGCAAAAGAGGTACTGGAGCTGGTCAGATCGGGCAGGGATTTTTCTAAACTGGCAGAGGAGTATTCAAAGGACCCGGGCAGCGCCGTAAAGGGAGGGGACCTTGGATTCTTCAAGAAAGGCGCCATGGTAAAAGAGTTTGGAGAGACAGCCTTTTCGCTTAAACCGGGACAGACCTCCGGCCTTGTAAAGACGCATTTCGGCTACCACATCATTAAGGTGACTGACACAAAGCTCATAAAGAACCCGGACAAGGAAAAACTTCTTGAAGAAAAGAAGAAAGCCGTATTTGCCTCCTGGCTGGAGGGCTTAAGGTCCAAGGCAAAGATAGAGATAAAAGATCCCGCCATTAGAGCATTTGACAAAAGGGTAAAAGGGGACTCACTGGGCTCGGTTGCGGAATACAAAAAAGCTATTGATGGCAATCCTAATAACCCGTACTACAGGATCTTTTATGCCGACCTGATGAAACAGCTGGGCAGCCCCCAAGAAGCCGCGTCCCAGTACCAGAAAGCGGCTGATCTGGCCGGGAACGACTTGTCTGCCAGGCTTTTTATCGGCAAGTCGCTGTTGGACATGGCAAAAACCACATCCAACCCCGCAAGCGGAGAAGCTTATAATTCTATGGCAAGGAACCAGTTCTCTATGGTATCGGTGCTTGCAGGCGACAATATAGATGTGCACAAAGAGCTGGCCAAAGTCTTTAAGGAATTAAAGCTCCCTGCTCAGCTAAAAGCAGAGAACGAAAAGATATCTCAGCTTGAAGCAAAAAAGGCCTTTGAGGATGAGATAAAAAGAAGGTCCGGCTCTTCAACCGTTGAGGCAAAATGATCTTGCTGCCTCTATAAGCCCTGCCACTTTTTGAACAGCATCAGCCTCGGAGTATATGCGCAGGAGCGGCTCGGTACCCGAAGCCCTAAAGAGTATCCAGGAGCCGTCTCCAAAAATAAATTTGGTCCCGTCAAGCCGCTGAACCTCTTTGATCTTTGAACCGGCCAGCTCTGCCGGAGGGGATTTTTCCAGAAGCCCTACGAGCCTCTGTTTTTTTTCTTCTTCAAGATGCAGATCAAGCCTGTCATAGAAGAACAGTCCGAATTCTTTGGAAATATCGTCAAGGATGCGGTCCAGCGGCTTCTTTTTTACTGCCATCAGCTCCGTCAGCAGCATAGCGGCCAAAACGCCGTCCCTTTCGGGAAGATGGCCCTTTATGCCCATGCCGCCGCTTTCTTCGCCTCCCATCAGGATATCCTCTTTCATCATGAGGTCCGCAATATATTTAAAGCCGATCGGAGTCTCAAAGACCTTAAGGCCGTACCTGTCTGCCATTCGGTCTATTAGGCGGCTTAGATTAAAGGTCTTAACGATACTGCCGCTCAGCTTTTTGTTCTCGACCAGATGGTAAAGCAGAAGTGCATAGACCTGATGGGTATTTATAAAGGCGCCTCCCGAGCCGCAGGCCGCCAGGCGGTCGGCATCACCGTCAAGAGCTATTCCCGACAGCCTTGTCTGCCTGCAGGTCTTTCTAAGGAGAGGAAGGTTTTTTTCTATGGGCTCGGGATTTATGCCGCCGAATGTAGGGTCAATTCCGGAGTTAAGCTCTATAACTTCGGCGGAGCCATCGAGCGCCGCCTTAAGATATCCGCTTCCGCTGCCGTGCATGGGATCGCAGATCAATTTGATGCCTGACGAAGCGATCAGTTCAAGGTCAACAAAGGACCGGACTTTTTTTAGATAATCCGGACGCGGATCAAAAGTTGATATTTTGCCGGTTTCTTTACTTCCTGAAGGATCAGAACCAAGCAGGGATTCCACTTTTTTTGTCGTATCCGGCCGGGCCGAGCCCCCGTAAGGCTCTTTTATCTTAAAGCCGTTCCACTGCGGGGGATTATGGCTGGCCGTTATCATGACGCCTGCGGCAGCCTTATTGAGCACGACATGGAAAGAAACGGCCGGAGTGGGACAGGACCTGTCGCAGAGCAGCACTTGAAGTCCCGCTTCCGCAATAGCCTCGGCCGCGCATGAGGCAAACTCAAAAGAAAGGAACCTGTTATCATAACCTATGACAACGGGTCCGGCCTGTCCAGAATAAGCCGCGGCAAAGGCCAGAGCTACGGTTCTTACATTGTCAAAGGTAAAATCCCTTGCGATCTGAGCTCTCCAGCCGTCGGTACCGAACTTTATCACTAGAAGGCCTCCTGATTAAAATCATATTCGATATCCTGTATGGTCTCTTCCTCTACTTCTGATCCTTCCTCTTTTGGCGGAGCCGGAGCGGAATGTGACGGACATTGTCTCGATGGTTCTTTGCCTCTCCAGAAGGTCGCTGTCCTTATCTTTGCGGAAGGGCAGTTTGGCCCTGCCAGCTGCCCGCTGACCGTGCAGATTCTTACCCTGACCATCCCGGATGGCTCGGCAAAATCCTGAGGAGGAGTATTGACCAGGACTTTTGTCATATAATCCTTCCACATTCTGGGACAGACCGCGACCTCAGCGACCCCTTTCATGGAAGAATTGTTATCGTTTCCGACCCACACTCCGGTGACAAGCTGAGGCACAAAACCTATGAACCAGGCATCACGGAAGCGTTCCGAAGTGCCTGTCTTGGCGGCCGCGGGCCGCCCTAGTGCGGCTTTTCTGCCGGTTCCCGAAGTAATAACGCCTTTCATCATATCTACCATGACCGAAGCAACCCCGGGATCAAGGACCTGTACCGCCCTGGGTTCTGCTTCCTCAATGGTCTTTCCGTCCCTGTCAACTACTTTTTCTATCGCATAAGGCTCAAGCCGCAAACCGTTTGACGCAAACACCCCATAGGAGGATGTCATCTCAAGGAGCGAAACATCCGAAGTCCCCAGGGCAAGGGAAAGAGTTTCGGTCAAAGGAGATGTGATGCCGAGTCTTCTTGCCAGATTTGCGGCATTCTGCGGTCCTGCCTTCTGGATCAGCTTAATTGAAGGTATGTTCAAAGAGTTTTCAAGCGCATATCTGACAGTGACATTCCCTCTGAATCTTCTGTCAAAGTTCATCGGCTTCCATTTTCCGTCGGGATGGTCCTTGTCGGGGAACACATCAAAGGACATGGGACTGTCGCTTATGACCTCTCCCGGGGAAACGCCTTTTTCCATGGCAGCAGCATAGATAAAAGGCTTGAACGAGGAACCGGGGGACCTTTTTGCCTGTGCGGCCCGGTTATATTCGCTCTTATCAAAATTGTAGCCGCCCACCATTGCAAGTATCTTGCCCGTGTTGGGGTCAAGCGAGACCAGCGCGCCCTGCAAAAAATGGTACTTGATGCCCTCGGTATTTATGAACCCGGTGATAGTTTCTTCCGCGGCTTTCTGAAGCGGGATGGAAAGCGTAGTATAGACCCTGAGCCCTCCTTTGTAGACAATGTCCCTGCCGTAATCCGCCACGAGTTTATTTATGACAAAGGAGGTAAAATAGGGAGCGGTGAACTTGTATTTGTTGAGCTTGTTCATTGACAGAGCGACAGGCTCTACTTCCGCTGCTTTTTTCTGCTTTTCTGAGATCATACCCAGGTCTTTCATTTTGGAAAGTACCAGGGACCTTCTTTTAACAGCAAGATCAAAGTTCTTGTACGGAGAATACGCCTCGGGAGCGCCCAGGATCCCAGACATCATGGCAGCCTCTGCCAGGGTAAGAGCATCTGCATGTTTTCCATAGTACATCTCTGCCGCTGCTTCGGCGCCGTAAGTATTATGGCCCCAGTAGACCTGATTGAGGTACATCTCAAGTATCTCTTCCTTGGTGTAGAGTTTTTCTATCTGCATGGCAAGAAAGGCTTCGGATACTTTTCTTGAAGCGGTCTTTTGGGTGGACAAGAACACGGTCCTGGCCAGCTGCTGAGTTATTGTACTGCCTCCCTGCACAACTTTGCCGCTGAACAGATTGACCAGAGCGGCCCTTGCTATTGCCTTAAGAGAGATACCCTTGTGGCGGTAAAAGTCATTGTCTTCGGAGGCGATCACAGCTTTCTGCAGGTTGGAAGATATCTTGTTTAAAGGGACCACTATCCTGTTCTCTTCGCCGTGAATGGTGCCAAGGACCGCGCCGTCGGAAGAATATATTATGGTAGCCTCGAACGGCGTATGGCTGCTCAACCTTGAAACATCAGGCAGTTGCGCGGACAGGCGGCCTATTATCAGGACCAGAGCGGCAGCAGAAGCAAGCATTACTATCAGAAGGTTCTTCCCGAGAGTACCTGCTTTTTTTTGCTTTTTTCTTTTTCCCGCCATAATACAATTATAGCAATTTGTCCGCCTCAATGATATAATTATTGTGTTATGAGCAGAACAAGGATAATAGCGACCGTAGGCCCGTCCTGCGACACAAAAGAAAAGCTTTCCGCCCTGGTAAAGGCGGGAGTGGACCTCTTCAGGCTCAATATGTCCCACGAAGACCATTCCGGAGCATCAAAGGTGATCTCCCAGATAAGGAAGAACGATCCTCAAACCGGTATCCTTATGGACCTGCAGGGCCCCAGGATAAGGACGGGCAGGCTTAAGGAAAAATGCGTAGCTCTCAAAAAAGGCGCTGAGTTCGTCATCACTTCAAAACAGATCGAGGGCAACGATTCCATGGTCTCGGTGGATTTTAAGGGGCTTCCTCAGGAAGTAAAGGCGGGACAGCAGATCCTTATAGATAACGGTCTTATAGAGTTGAAAGTGGTCAAAGTGGAAGGCTCCGACATTCACTGCAAAGTGTCCTCTGGGGGTTCTCTCGGAGAACACAAAGGCGTAAATGTTCCGGGAACATCTATTTTTAAAAAATCCCTGACAGAAAAAGACCTGTCCGACATGTCGCTTGCCGTCAAAGAAAAAGTGGACTATATAGCGCTGTCATTTGTAAAGACCTCGGACGACATACTTGAAGCAAAAAAACTGATAGAAGGGCTGGGAGCTTCTATCCCCGTCATTGCAAAGATAGAGAACGCCGAGGCCGTTTCCAGGATAGACTCTATAATAAATGTCGCTGACGCGGTCATGGTGGCAAGAGGCGACCTTGGCGTGGAACTTGCCCCCGAAGAGGTCCCTATGATACAAAAAGCCATCATAACCAAATGCGCCAGGGCGGGCCGTCCGGTGATAGTGGCCAGCCAGATGCTGGAGTCGATGGTGGAGAACACCAGGCCTACCAGGGCCGAGACCACCGATGTTGCAAATGCCATCATTGACGGGGCAGATGCACTGATGCTTTCCGAAGAAACTGCCAGCGGGCTTCATCCCTCGGAAGCCGTGAAAATGATGGCAAGGCTTATCGATAAGGTTGAAGGGGAATGCGTGATACAGAGGCATATAAAGAAAGAGGACATAAAAAAGAACATAGCCTTTGCGGTGTCGCATTCGGCCTATCATGTCTGCGAGGACCTTGATGCCAGAGCGATAATCACTTTTACTTCTTCCGGGTCAACGGCCCTGATGGCCTCAAAATGGCGGCCCAACGCGCCCATATTTGCCCCCGTCACTTCGCTTGAGGCGGCAAGAAGGACCTCTCTTTACTGGGGAGTACTGCCCATACTGACGGAGGTCTTTAAAAGCACGGACGAGATGGTCTCCAATATAGAAAAGGCCGTCCTTGAGAAAAAACTGCTCAAAAAAGGCGATGTAGTCATCATCACCGCCGGGGTCCCCATAGGCGTCAAAGGCACCACTAACCTCATCAAGGTGCATACGATAGGGTAGAGTCTTTTACCTTACACCATTCTGCGTAGAAAACAAGATATATACCCGGTAGATTTTTTTAGCTTGACAAGTAAACATATGTTTACTATAATTCAAAAAGCAACAAAAGAAAGGAGAAAAGCCATGCAAGAGCTGACACCGCGGCAGAAGAGCATCTTTGATTATGTTTCGGAGTTCATCGAGGACAGGGGATTTGCCCCGTCCATAAGAGAGGTCTGCGATAAATTCAAGATCAAGTCTACAAAGGCCATCCACAGCCATTTAAAGGCTCTTGAAGAAAAAGGCTGGATAAAGAGATCTTCAAACGCAAGAAGCATCGAAATACTTGGCAGGCAAAGGGTGGTAAACCTTCCTTTGGTAGGGCAGGTGGCTGCCGGAAAACCAATACTGGCGGTTGAGAACATAGAGGATACTATACCCATAGCCTGGGACTTTGCCAAGAACATAAGGGACGGTTTTATCCTGAGGGTAAGAGGCGACAGCATGACGGAAGCCGGGATAAACGAGGGCGATCTTATAATGGTGAAGCCCCAGCCGGAAGCCAACAACGGGGACATAGTGGTAGCAATGGTGGACGACGGCGCCACGGTAAAAAGATATTTCAAGAGAAGCGACTGCATCATCCTTAACCCGGCAAACCCAAGATATAACCCCATCAGGGTGAGCAGGAATTTTAGGTTGGTAGGTAAGGTAATGGGATTGATACGCAGGTATTAATTAAATTCATGCAGTAGGGGCGGGTCGCGACCCGCCCCTACCTATTAACAATGCAAACAATCAAGGTCGCAACCATCTTCGATAAAGGGAAGATCAAGCCCGTGTGGTTTATAAATGACGGACGCAAGTATCTTGTAAGGGAAATAAATTACGAATGGGTAAAAAAGAACGGGGCGTCAAAGGTCCATCATTTTGCCGTAAGCGACGGAACGAACACCTTTGAACTGTCCTTTGACGACATTGAACTCATATGGAAGATAGAAGACTGATCCTTCATATCGACATGAACTCCTATTTTGCCTCGGTAGAGCAGGCTTGTGATCCTTTTCTTCGCGGAAAACCGGTTGCCGTGGGAGGCGGCATATCCAAAAGGACCGTCGTTGCCACGGCCTCTTATGAGGCCAGGGCAAGGGGCGTAAAGACCGCTATGTCCACCTGGGAGGCTCTTAGGATATGCCCCGACCTCATCGTGATAGAGGGCGACATGGCAAAGTATCTGCACACTACAAGAGAAATAGTGAAGATCTTTTACCGGTATACCGACCTTGTAGAAGAATTCTCTATAGACGAGGCGTTCCTGGATGTAACCGGAACTGCCGAAAGATTTGGAGGGGTCCTGCAGCTGTGCCGCAAGATAAAGGACGAGATAAAGAAAAAGTTCGGGCTTACCTGTTCGATAGGGGTCGCCCCTAACAAGCTTGTTGCAAAAGTGGCCAGCGGCATTCAAAAGCCTGACGGACTGGTGCTCATAGAAAAAGAGAACATTCCTCTGCTGCTAAAAAACCTCCTGGCAAAGGAACTGTGCGGAATAGGGGAGCGGACGGATGAAATTCTTAAGAGGATGGGAATACGGACTTGCGGACAATTGGCAAATTATCCCGTCCAAAATCTCATAGAAAGGTTCGGCCTTGTACAGGGAGTGCGGCTTTCAAACATGGGGGAAGGTAAAGATGACAGCCCCGTTGCTCCCCAAAAGAACGGGAGCAATGCAAAGTCTATAAGCCATTCCTATACACTTCCGAAGAATGAGACAAGCCTTTCTGATGTCAAAAGTTATCTTTTGCAGCTTTGCGAACAGGCGGGGAGGAGAGCAAGAAAGCAAGGATACAAAGGCTGTACTGTGTCTCTTTATGTAAGATACGCGGATTTTAGCGGTTACTGCAGACAAAAGAAACTCGGAGAACACATCAACGACGGGTTTGACCTGTACAAGACGGCTCTGGCCCTGCTGCCAAAACCCCTGCAAAAACCGGTCCGCCTTGTAGGCATCAGCCTCTCCGGATTTATAAAAGGCATTGACCAGACAAGCCTTATAGAATACAGAGAGAACACTAAAAAGGCGCTTGAGGCAATGGACAAGATAAATGACAGGTTTGGTGAATTCAAAATAACAAGGGCCAGCATATTGCACAACAAGTTAAGAGAAAAGTGTGGAATGACAGCAAGACAAATCTGATTATAAATCCTAAACCCCAAGCACTAAATCCTAAACAAACCACAATATTCAAATCCCAAACATATAACAGAGGTGTTTAGAATTTTGGGTTTGGAATTTATTTAGGATCTAGAACTTAGGATTTAAAAATTAGTCTTCTGCGTTCGGCGGCAGTATGTACCTGGTAGACCTTCCGGCCCCCTGACACAGCAGGATCTTCTTGTCCGAGAGCATCGTCAGTTCAAGGTGGGCAGTCTTGTGGGAGATGCCGAACATCTCTCTGTATTCCTTGTTAGAGATGCTGCCATGCTCCGAGATATAATCAAGGGCTCTCTTCTGCCTCTTGTTAAGACCCTTGCCCGCCCAGGGACTGGTTATTTCCTGTTCTTCTCTTTCTTTGGCCGGCCTAGAGACATCGCCGTCCCTTATGTAGCAGATGTCATCGGTCTTGTAGGGTTTTTCGTCACCCTCGTGGATGTTTATGACCGCTATCTTTTTACCGCTGCGCTCAAAAAGCTCCACGGCCGGCTTTATATGAGGTTTGCACTTTGATTCGCCGATGTCAGAAAGCCAGGACACAAAATCCTGTCCGGGTTCTATCCCGATAAAATGCTTGTTCTTGTCGTCTATGCCGAGGATGAACTTACCGCCGTCGCAGTTTGAAAAGGCGACAAATTCCCTTGCGATATCGTCCTCAGGAGGGATCGCCTTTTCAAATTCAAGGGACTGTCCCTCTCCCTGCTCCAGCAGTTCTACTATTTCTTCCCAGTTAACCATCGATTTTAAATATATCATAAGGTGCCGAAAAATACCACACCCCCGCATATGACACACCGGACGCATCAGGGATATGCCTGGCGCCGGAATTGCTGGGATGTTGGACATGATGGCATTTGAAAAACACGACAGGGGATCGATCCGGTTGCAGGGATTTGATTACAGCCGACCCGGTGCATATTACATAACAATATGTGCATATAAACACAAATGTTTGTTCGGAAAAATAATCAACAAAAAAATGGTTTTGAATGAATATGGGAATGTGGTAAAAACGGAATGGTTAAAAACACCCGTCATTCGTCCGGAAATTAAATTGGACGAATACATCATAATGCCGGACCATATGCATGGAATTGTACGGATTGATTGCCCGATGGTAGTAGGGGCACGCGGCCGCGTGCCCCTACAAAACGGTACGCAATACCAAAAATGGCAACATATACAACCAAAATCGATCCCATCGTTTGTTTTGGGTTTCAAATCATCCGCAACCAAACAAATCAACACCATACGCAAAACCCCGAAATTATCGGTTTGGCAACGCAATTATTATGAACATGTGATCCGTGATTATATTCAATTGGAAAGTATCCGTAAATATATCATCAATAACCCTGCAAAATGGAAAAAATGGACATATTTATAAAAATATTTAATTGCATATTGAACATTATATTCCCTCCCAAATGCTGCATCTGCGGCATGATAGGGGACGATGCGTTTTGCCCTGAATGCGTTTCCCAGATCAAATACACTACCTATGAAGGAGGGATGACATCGTCCGCCGCCATTTATGAAGGCGTGATCAAAAAGGCGATCAAGAAATTGAAATTCAATAAAAAGAAACGATTGGCTCCTGTCCTGTCAAAAATAATGCTGAACAGCCTTCCGTTCTCTGGCTTTGATGTCATAGTCCCTGTCCCCCTGCACAGAGACAGACTTAGAAAAAGGGGGTTCAACCAGTCGCAACTTTTGGCAAAAGATATTTCTGAGTTTTGTAAAGCGCCGCTGCTCACGGAAGTCCTAATAAGACAAAGACCTACAACTCCTCAGTTTGGCCTTGACAAAGCCAAAAGGGTCCCCAATGTTAAGGGGGCTTTCTGTGTAAAGCAGCCTGATATGATAAAAGGAAAGGCAGTTCTGCTGGTTGATGACATATTGACCACCGGCGCCACGACTCTGGAATGCAAAAAAGAGCTTTTATCCTGGGGAGCGGCAGAAGTCTTTATATATACTCTTTCAAAAGCTTAGCATCTATGGCGTTGTGATATAATTTAGCTATAAAATCCAAGGAGGAAGACATGCAGATCAATTATAAGGGACACGGGTTGGAGATGACCGATGCTTTAAAAGATTACGCGGTAAAAAAACTGCAGAAGATCGAGCATTTTTTCCACAATGTACAGCAGATAGACATCGAGCTGGAATTCAGCAAGATAAGGGAAGCCGCCAAAAACCAGATAGCCAAGGTCACCGTCTGGGCTTCGGGGACCAAGCTTCACGCCATAGAAGAGACCGGGGATATGTACGCATCGATAGACCTCGTGGTGGACAAGATAGACCACCAGATCAAGAAGTTCAAGGAAAAACTGGTCCACGAAAAAAGGCGTGAATCGTCCAAAGAAAAGCATCATATCATCGAAAACCTCGACCGGGAACAACCGGCGGAATAAATGCTCTTAAAACTAATCGCGAGGCTGCTGGGGGTATCCTCGGAGAAAAAACTCAAGGAACTCCGGAATTCCGTTGACAGGATAAACTCCTTTGAAGCTGACCTTAAACAGCTGACCGATGCGGAACTTTCTTCTAAGACAGCGGAATTCAGAAAACATCTTCAGAAAGGCGCCTCCCTGGACGATCTTCTGCCCGAAGCTTTTGCGGTAGTAAGGGAAGCCTCTGTGCGCACCATCGGGCTCAGGCATTTTGATGTCCAGCTGCTGGGCGGCATAGTTCTGCATCAGGGTAAGATAGCCGAGATGAGAACAGGCGAAGGAAAAACGCTTGTTGCGACCCTTGCGCTGTACCTTAATGCTCTTACGGGAAAGGGCTGCCATCTGATCACTGTAAATGACTACCTGGCCAAAAGGGACAGCGAATGGATGGGGCCTATCTACAAGTTCCTCGGGCTTTCCGTCGGCCTTATCCAGAACGGGATGGGATACGAAGAAAGAAGAAAGGCCTACTCCTGCGACATAACCTACGGAACAAATAACGAATACGGCTTTGACTACCTGCGCGACAATATGGCTTCTTCTATCGAAGAATGCGTACAAAGAGAGTTGAACTTTGCCATTGTTGACGAGGTAGACAGCATCCTGATAGACGAGGCAAGGACCCCCCTGATAATTTCCGGCACTGTCGAGGAGGATGTTTCTCTTTACTTTAAGGCCGACCAGATAGCCAGAAAGCTCCAGAAAACAGCGGATTTTACGATAGACGAAAAGACCAAGAACGCGATCATGACCGAAACAGGCATCAAAAAGGCAGAAAAACTCGCGGGGATAGCAAGCCTTTATGATGTCGAGAACATGGAACTGGCGCACTCAATAATAGAATCGCTCAAGGCCCATCACGCCTTTTCTAAGGATGTAGACTACATTGTCAAGGACGGCGAGATAGTTATTGTGGATGAATTTACAGGCCGGCTTATGACAGGCAGGCGCTACAGCGAAGGATTGCATCAGGCAATAGAGGCCAAAGAAGGGGTCCAGATAAGGAGCGAGAGCCAGACCCTGGCCACGATCACTTTTCAGAACTATTTCAGGCTCTATAACAAATTATCCGGTATGACCGGGACCGCAATGACCGAAGAGGCCGAGTTCATCAAGATCTACAAGATGGAAGTGCTTGAAATACCCACCCACATGAAGATGGTAAGGCAGGACTTTCCGGATATGGTCTACAAGTCAAAAAAAGAGAAGTTCACCGCTATAGCCGAAGAGATAAAGAACTCCTATGAAACGGGCCGGCCTGTTCTGGTGGGCACGATCTCGATAGAAAATTCGGAACTGGTTTCCCAGATGATAAAAAGAAAAGGAGTCCCTCACCATGTGCTTAACGCCAAACAGCACGAAAAAGAAGCCGAGATAGTGGCCAAGGCAGGTCAAAAAGGCGCCGTTACCATCGCCACCAACATGGCCGGAAGAGGAACGGACATTGTTCTGGGGGAAGGCGTCAAGGAACTCGGGGGACTGCACATAATAGGGTCCGAGAGGCACGAATCCCGAAGGATAGACAACCAGTTGAGGGGCCGCTCAGGAAGGCAGGGAGACCCGGGTTCCTCACGGTTCTATGTTTCGCTCGAGGATGACCTGATGAGGCTGTTCGGAGGGCAAAGGATCCAGAATATAATGAACCGCCTCGGAATGGAAGAGGGGACCCCGATAGAGCACGGGCTGGTCTCAAGCGCAATAGAGCGGGCACAGAAAAAAGTTGAACAGTACCATTTTTCCATAAGAAAGCAGGTCTTGGACTACGACGATGTGATGAACAAACAGAGAGGAGCGATCTACGGGCTGCGCAGGAGGATACTCGAAAAGCGGGACCTGTCCGAAAAGATCTTCGAGATGATATCAGCAGTCGCCTCCGAACTGGTGGACCAGGCGATACCTCCCAAGATCCATCCCGACGAATGGGACATAGACAGCCTTGAAGCTTCGGTCAGAGAGGTACTGCCGCAGGGAGTACAGATAAAAGGCCTAAAGGAGCACAAAACAAAGGAACTTCTTGTTTCATCTATAGAAGAAGCTTTAAGACAGGCGTATGAGGCAAGACAGTCCCAGGTAGGACCGCAGAACATGGGGGACCTTGAGCGTTTTGTAATGCTGCGCACTATAGACGATCACTGGATAGACCAGCTTCACAATATGGATTCCCTGCGGGACGGGATAGGGCTAAGGGCCTGGGGACAGAGAGATCCTCTGATAGAGTACAAGATAGAGGCTTACAACATGTTCCAGGCAATGATGTCTTCGGCAAGAAAAGATATCCTCAGCCTGTTGTTCAAGCTCCAGATAGTGCAGGCTGCGGAGCCCGTCAAGCCCAAGATAAAATCAATGTCCTACGGGGCTCCTGACCAAGCAAGGGCCATTGCTCCCGTGGTCAAGGGCGAAAAGACAGGAAGAAACGACCCGTGCCCCTGCGGAAGCGGAAAAAAATACAAGAAATGCTGCATGGGAAAGGGCACGTAATATTGATTGTATTGTAGGGGCAGGTCGCGACCTGCCCCTACCGATCATAATGGAAAATTATAATATGTTGCCAGAATTAAAAACCGAAATAAACAAATTATCAGAAAAATTTAAAACCCTGAAACAAATGGTTGGTTTTGATGAACTGGAAAAGAAAAAGAACTCGCTCGAAGAAAAAGCTTCCGGCAGCAGCCTCTGGGATGATCCCGCAAGCGCTAAAAAACTGCTGCAGGAGCTGGACCAGGCAAAAAAACAGCATTCCGAGCTGCTTGCGATACAGAACGGCCTGGAGGAATCGGAAGTGTTCCTGGACATTGCAACAAAGGAAAAGGACAGCTCTTCGCTTGCCTCGCTAAAGGACGACATTTTAAAATTGCGGACACAGATAGACAGGATCGAGCTTTCCACTCTGTTGAGCGGAGAACATGATAAAGAGAACGCCATCCTTTCTATCAACGCCGGCGCCGGCGGCACCGACGCCCAGGACTGGGCGCAGATACTGATGAGGATGTACCTGCGATGGGCCGAGGAAAAGGGATATGAGACCGAAGTAGCTGACCTGTCCTACGGGGAGCAAGCAGGTATTAAGAACACTGTTATCTTTGTCCGTGCTCCTTATGCCTTCGGCTACTTAAGGTCGGAGTCGGGGGTCCACCGCCTTGTCAGGATGTCACCGTTCAACGCCGACGGAAAGCGCCACACCTCGTTTGCCGCAGTCGAGGTCATCCCCGAAACCGGGGAGGACATAACGGTGGAGATCAAGCCCGAGGACCTTAGGATAGACACTTTCCGCTCGAGCGGACCCGGCGGGCAAAATGTCAACAAGACCAGTTCCGCCATCAGGATAACCCATCTTCCAACAGGGATAATCACCCAGTCGCAGGCCAGCCCTTCACAGCACAGGAACAAGGAACTGGCCATGACGCTGCTGGCTTCTAGGCTCAAAGAAAGGCTGGAAAAGGAGCAGAAACAGAAGATAGAGGACCTCAAGGGAGAACAAAAGCAGATAGCCTGGGGCAGCCAGATCAGGTCTTATGTTTTTGCCCCTTACCAATTGGTCAAAGACCATCGCACGGGATCCGAAACAGGCAATGTGGAAAAGGTGATTGACGGCCAGATAGACCAGTTCATAGAGGCCTATTTGAAGGCGCAACATTAACTGATATAATTGTTGCAGAAACAGCCGCAAAAAACCAGGAGGAAATAGAGATGGACAAAAAGATCGTTCTTTCGGAAAAAGACCTGCCGCAGAAATGGTATAACGTGATGGCCGAATTCCCGGGAGAACTTCCTCCTCCTTTAAATCCCGGGACCGGCAAACCGCTGGGACCGCAGGACCTTGCTCCGATATTCCCAATGTCGCTTATCATGCAGGAGATGAGCCCCGACAGGTGGACAGAGATACCTGACGATATCAGGAACGTTTTAAAGATCTGGAGACCGACGCCTCTTGTAAGGGCACTGGAACTTGAAAAAGCTCTCAAGACAAATTCAAGGATATACTTCAAGAATGAAAGTGTAAGCGTAGCCGGCAGCCATAAGCTTAATACGGCAATAGCCCAGGTCTATTACAATAAGACGGAAGGGGTAAAGAGGATAGCCACGGAAACAGGAGCGGGACAATGGGGCTCCTCCCTTGCCTTTGCGTGTGG